>DATEGM010000305.1:0-15754 GCA_035280085.1 Terriglobales bacterium | reverse complement strand
GGCTCGGTTATTGCCCCTGCCGCCTATGTGACCAAGAGCGGCGATAGCATTGTCAAGGCGGTCAAGTTCGCGTGAGAGACGGTCGCGTTCCTGGCGCAGCTGAGTTACTACTCCCGATATATTAGCCATCTCGAGTTCCTTTCTCGACACAAGTAAAGGCTAACTGCCGTAATTACGTTATGAACTGTGCTATGCATCATACGCCGGAAACATGAACTATTGCTACTCAGTAAAATACGTAGCCATAACTTGCCTTCTCGCCGTGAAACAAGCCCTTACTATATATAGGCTGGAAGGCTGGCGGGCTTACACTATCTTGGAGAGAAAATAAGGTGTGCTTTCAATCAGCAGGCACGGGTTCATGCGGGATGGGAGCGCGCTTGCGGCGGCCAGTGAAACGCGACCACTTGCGGTTCAGCCAGTTCTGTATCTCGTCCAGGTAGACGTAATACACGGGAGTGATGTAGAGCGTGATGACTTGGGAAAAGATCAGCCCACCCACCACAGCCAAACCTAACCCTTGCAGCGAACCCGTTCCCCAACCCACCGCGACCGGTACCATGCCCATGAGTGCGGCCATGGTAGTCATCATGATGGGGCGGAAGCGCACCAGCGCGCCCTGATAGATAGACTCTTCAGGCGTTTCGCCCTTCTCGCGCTCATTGGCCAGGGCGAAGTCAATCATCATGATGGCATTCTTTTTGACGATGCCGATGAGCATGATGATGCCGACAAAAGAGTATAAGTTCAGCTCCTGGTGGAAAACGATCAGAGTAGCCAGCGCGCCTACTGCCGCTGAGGGCAAGCCCGACAAAATTGTCAGCGGGTGAATGAAGCTTTCGTAGAGAATTCCCAGAACGATGTAGATGACCAGGATAGCCGCTACCAGCAGTAATCCCAGCCCGCGGAACGACTGTTGAAATGCTTGTGCCGTTCCCTGGAAACTGCGCTGCACGGTTGCCGGAAGTATCTGGTTGGCAACTTGCTCCACCGCCTTGGTCGCATCGCCCAGCGACACTCCAGGCTTGAGATTGAAACTTAGCGTGACGGCGGGCAGCTGCCCCAGGTGATTGACGGTCAGCGGCCCCAGGTCAGGCACCACCTGGGTCACCGTGCTCAAGGGTATGAGCTTGCCGTCCTTGGTCCGCACATAAATCATGTTGAGAGCCTGGGGATTGTTCTGATAAGGCGGCTGCAATTCCAGGATGACGTAGTACTCATTGCTGGGAGCGTAGATAGTGCTTACTTCCCGCTGCCCGAAGGCGGAGTAGAGCGCGTCAGATACCTGCTGCGCGGTCAATCCCAGGGCGTAGGCTTTGTCGCGGTCTACTTTTATATCGAGTTGTGGGTTGTGGTTCTGCAGGTTGCTGCTCACGTCCTGCAGCAGCGGAATGCGCCGCAGCGCTCCTTCCAGCTTGGGAGCGTCGGAATATAGTTCCTTAATATCGGGTGATTGCAACGCATACTGATACTGCGCGTTGGTCAGGCTGCCCCCCACGTTGATGGTCGGCGGAATCTGCAGAAATACATACACGCCCTGCACGTTCTTCAGAAACTTGCCGCGCAGTTCCTGGATCACCTGGTCGGCGCTCATCTGGTTGACGCGGTTCTTCACGTCCTTCATGTGCATGAAGATGCGTCCCTGATTGACCGGTTCCCCGTAGAAGGTCATGGTCAGCTCGATATTAGGATCGGCCATAGTGATGTTGGCGATCTGCTGCATCTTCTGGCCCATCTGGTCGAAGCCGATGCCTTCCTGCGCCTGAATAAAACCGAAGAGCAAGCCCGCATCCTCGTTAGGGATGAACCCCGTTTTCGCGCTTTCGTAAAGGAAGAGAGTCAGGCCGACGATGACAAAGCTAACTAATAGCGTCGCCAGCTTATGGCGGAGCACTTTCGCCAGCGACCAGTCATAGAACTTGAGCGCGCCGTCAAACATTCGTTCCGTGGCGTTATACAGCGAGCCATGCCGCTCTTCCGAAGGCGGGCTCAGGAAGCGGCTGCTCAGCATGGGCGTCAGAGTCAGCGATACCAGGCCTGACACCAGGATGGCAGCCGTGATGACCACCGCAAACTCGTGCAACAGACGTCCGATGATGCCACCCATGAAGAGGATGGGGATAAACACCGCGGCCAAAGACAAGGTCATGGAGAGAATGGTGAAGCCGATTTCCCCGGCGCCGTCCAGCGATGCCTGCAGCGGCGTTTTTCCCATCTCCATGTGGCGCACGATGTTTTCCAGCATCACGATGGCATCGTCCACCACGAAGCCCACCGATAGCGTGAGCGCCATCAGGGACAAGTTGTCCACCGTGTATCCCAGCAGGTACATCACAGAGAACGTGCCGACGATTGCGATGGGCAGTGCCAAGCTGGGAATGATGGTGGCGGAAGCGTTGCGCAGGAACAGGAATATGACCAGAACCACCAGAACGATGGCCAGCAGCAGCGTGAACTTCACATCGTTAACACTTTTGCGGATCGAGACCGAGCGGTCATACAGGGTGGTGATCTTGATGGACTGTGGAATCTGCTGCTCCAGTCGGGGCAGCACCCGCCTGACCGCGTCCACGATCTCCACGGTATTGGTCCCCGGTTGCTTCTGTATGGCAAGCACCACCGCGCGCTGATTGTTGAGGGCGCCTTTGACGAACCGGTCTTCCGTGCCATTAACCACGGTGGCGAGCTGGTCCAGGCGAACCGGGGCGCCATTGCGGTAAGCCACAATTAGTGGCTGGAACTGGCCGGCATTGAGCAACTGTCCATTTGACTGCAGGGTGTAGGTCTTGTCGGTAGCGTAGATGCTGCCGACTGGAAGATTAGTGTTGCCGGCCTGAATGGCCTGCGCCACCTCGTCAATTCCAATCTGTTGTGCCGCCAGTTTGTTGGGATCCACGTCCACGCGCACCGCGAACTTGGAGGCTCCAAACACCTGCACCTGCGCCACTCCGGGAATCATGGAGAGCTGCTGGCCCATGGTGGTCTCGGCCGCTTCGTCCACCGAATAAATCGGCATGGCGCTGGAAGTCAGGCCGAGATAGAGGATGGGCGACTCCGCCGGATTCACTTTGCGGAAGGTGGGCGGGGTGGGCATGTTGGGCGGAAGCTGTCCTCCCGCGGCGGCGATCGCCGATTGCACGTCCACGGCGGCCCCATCCAGGTTGCGCGACAGATCAAACTGAATGGTGATGCTGGTTGACCCCAGCTGGCTGCTGGAGGTCATCTGGGTGATGCCGGCAATGGTGGTGAACTGCCTTTCCAGAGGCGTGGCCACCGACGACGCCATAGTCTCCGGGCTGGCTCCCGGCAGCGCGGCGTTCACCTGGATGGTAGGGAAGTCCACGTTGGGCAAATCGCTTACCGGCAGGGCGAGGTAGGCAAAGACGCCAAAAATCACGATCGCCACCATCAGTAGCGTGGTCATGATGGGACGGCGAATGAACAGACCTGTCACTGCGGATCTCCGGAAGCGGGAGCGTTGTCGGCCACCTGCTTTGGCGTCACCTGCACCGTGCGCACAATTTGCACCTTGGTATTTGGGATCACCCGGTACTGGCCATCCACAATGACGCGCTCGCCCGCCTGAATTCCTTTATCAACCACGGCAAGCTGGCGATAAGTACGGGAGGAGGTTACCGGCTGCATCACCGCCGTACCGTCGGCCTTTACCACATAAATGTACTTTCCGTTTTCCCCATTCTGAACTGCCGAAGCGGGTACGACTACGGCATGCGGGTCCGTGCCCAATACCAGCCTCACATTGAAGAACTGCCCAGGCCACAATTTCCGCGACTGATTGCGAAACGTGCCCATCAGCCTGATGGTGCCCGTCGTCGGGTCCACGGCGTTATCAATGAAAGTCAGAGTGCCCGATTCCGGCTGCGGATCGTTGGGCACGAATGCCTGTACCTGTAGGCCCGCCTGGGCCCTGGCTCGCACCCCCGGCAGTTGCGCCTCCGGAATGTTAAAGGCCACGTAAATAGGCGTGACCTGGTTGAGAGTGGTCAGCGGATTAGTGTCGTTGGCCTTCACCAGGTTGCCCAGGTTGACCAGAATGGCGCCCGCCCGGCCGCTGATGGGGGCGCGAATATCGGTGTAGCCGAGGTTCACATGCGCGGTTTCCACTGCTGCCTTGTCCGCCTTAACCGCGGCGGTATATGCCGCCGCCTGGGCTTCCTGGGCCTGGGCATCCTGCGGCGCCAGCACGCCCGCCTTAAGGAGCGCATCGCTCCGCGCTGCCTGTGCCCGCGCGTTAGCTGCCGTGGCCTCGTCCTGCGCGAGCTTGCCTTCCGCCTGGTCAAGCGCTGCCCGGAAGGGCCGCTTATCCAGCTGGAACATCAGTTGCCCCGCGCGAACATCGTCTCCCTGTCTGAAGAGGACGCGCTCGATCTGCCCGTCCACCATGGACTTTACTTGTACCGTGCGGTAGGCCTGTGCGTTGCCGATGGCGTTCACCTCAATGGGCACCGACGTCTGCTCGGCCACGGCTACCGTCACAGGAGCGGCGGGAAATGCCGGGCGAGCGGTGTTCTCCTGCTGCTTCCCCCCGCAGGCTATAAACAGCGAGGTTGTACTCAGCACCACCGTTATGACCACAGCATCAATGGATCGTTTCATTTGCCTCAGGCCGTCACAGCATGATTTCGCGGCCGGTAGGAAGCAATGGCTACTTTCCTTGCCGCTTTGTTATGGTTTCCGCCTCTTGCGGGCACGCTTCTGGCCGAACCGTTGGAGCCCAGCCGCGATGAGGAGCTAGGCTGCCGGGGGGAGACTCCGTTCAGCCAGATGTCTGCGAGTTGCTGTCCCAACTGGCGGGGTTGGTAATTGTGATGCCGCGGGACAAAAAAGAGTTCCTGCATCAGGTGTTGACCGGCGACCATGGCAACAAACGCGCGCGCGCCGATCACCGGATCTATCTCCCGCAGCCAGCCCTGCTTCATGCCTGCGCGAATGTAATCCGAAATAAGATCCAGCGACTCAGACAGATGCTTATGGACGAACTTTCGCGATAGTTCGCCATTACGAAGCGCGCTGAACAACACCAAACGGGTAAAAGCCCCATCATCTTGACGTCTGTCGAGCAGAATTTCTGCCAGACCTTCCAAGGCGTTCCTGGTGCGGGTGAAGGAGCGCAAACGCTGGTGCAGACACTCAGCCCACGCCGTTGTCTGCCCTGACGCTACAACCCAATACAGCTCTTCCTTAGACGTGAAGTGACGGAAAATGATAGCTTCGTTGACTCCCGCCTGGCGTGCAATTTCCCGGGTGGTGGTCCCATCGAAACCCTGCCGCGAAAACAGCTGCGTGGCTGCCGTCAGGATTTGTTGCCGCCGTGTTTTTCCCGGAACTCGCATGTAATCGCTTACTTATCATCTCATTCGATGTGCGAGATACCGTGGCGGGTCCGCGAAAATAATGTAAAGAAAGGGACGGAAAGAATGTGCCCTCTGGACAGGAACTCGGGCCAGAATGGCAAAAGCCGGGAGGCCTCTCTTACCCAGGCCCACTCCCGGCTTTGCTTACTGCAACTTGGAACCAAACACTAGGGTTGCGGATTAGTGGCCGGCGCTTGGGGAGTGGCGCCTGCCGGCTGTGGACCGGCGACGCTCGGCTGTGCACTCGTACCAGGCTGCTGGGGAGTCGCGGCAGCCCCCGCTGCCGGCTGGGCCGGCGATGGTGGTGGGATGTTGGTGGCACCGATCGCAGCTTCCCGCGCCAAATGCGGGAATACCGGGGTGACCTCGAAAATCATTTTTTCGCGGGCCGAAGCCAGCGGAACTGAAGGCGACTTGACCAGCTCCGCCTGGTCGCTCCACGGGTCCACCTTAATTCGTCCGCCCAGAGGTAAGGCCGGCACCTGTTCCACCTTGCTCATTTCCAGAGCCGGAGCCGAGCTCATCAGGTCGGGCATGCGCAAGACGCGGTCGCGGGCCGCCAGCGGATTTCCGAGGTGAGGCACGAGCAATGCCGGCAACACAGCCGACCGTTCCTGCAAGGCCTTCAGGAACAGGCCTGCGCTTGCCAGTTTGGTTTTGTAGGGAGAATTCTGCAGCAGCTCCATTGCCTTCTTGTCGGCCGAAGCCTCGTCGTTCACATTGTGGGCAAAACCCAGCTGCTGGTACGTGTACTGATCTGAGAACAGCATGCGGTCAACGAAGGCAAACTTGGTGTCGGTCTGGTGTCCCAGGACGATGTGCCCAAGTTCGTGGCTGAGCACCATGGCCAGGCTGGCCTCGTCGGGTAGTACGTCCAGCAGACCGCGGCTGATCACGATGGTATGGCCGACGTGAAAGGTCTCCAATGGTTCCGTCAGCATCACCCGGCAGTGCACCGGCCAGGTCAGGTTAATGTTGTTGGTGACCACTAAATTGTTGATCACCGTCTCCAGTACCGTGTCCACTTCTCCTTTGGGCGCCAGCAACCCGGCCTGTTGCAGCCGATCTACAACGTTGTTTTCTGCCTGCTGTTCCCACAGCCGCTGGCTCTGCACCGGCGTGGCATCTTGGGCCGCGGCGCTCTGGTCCTGCACGTCCGGCGAATCCACCGTCAGCTGCGTCAACTCCGATTCGTGCGAGGCGTGCTTCAGGTTGTAGCCCCAGAGCCGGGTCTGCGCCTTGAAGCTGGTGGCGCGCCCGATCCCGTAATGCATGTCACTTTCTTCGCTGTATACGTAAGAGGGCAGCCAAAGCCCCGGCTGCAGATTCAAGCGCCAGCTGTCAAAATGGAAGTAATACTTGCTGTTGCCCTTGTTGGAGTAAGTGCCGTTCAAGCGGACGATGTTGTAGCCCTGGTCTTCCACCCAAATGCGCCCGACGAAGCGGCCGTCACCCGTCTTCGGCTTGGGTTGAACGTCAAAAATCAGGCAGCGCAGATCGCCAAGAAATTCCCGCCGCACGTAGCGAAAGTCATAGTGCTGGCGGTCGAATTCATCGCGGTCGGCGTAAATCATCCAGGCAAATCCCGCCGGATTCAGCCGCAAGGAGTAAGTTTCCGTCAGCGTTCCCAGAAACCGTTTCAGGCGCGAAGAAGTGCCCAGGTAACTGGCTTCGCTGGCATGCATCAGGTCCAGGCGCCCCAGGAAGTATTTGTCCCCGGCCGGCGTCATGCCCAAATCCGGGTCCGGTTTCATACCCTGGAAATAGGTCTCCACCACCGGACTGTAATTGTCCAGGTTCTTCACCAGGTTTTGTTCGCTGGCCACAAAGTGGTCTACCACCTGGTCCACGGTTACCGGTGCTGCCGGGGCCGCCTGGGGTTGGTCCTGGCCAAAAGCTCCGCAGCTTAGTGCCAGCGCTGCCGCTATCATCCATTTTGCGAATCGCATGATGTCTATCCTCATTTCAGTACGCCAGCTCGAAAACCACGTGAACTACAGCGGTGGAATCAATCGGCTGACCGTTTTGCTGCGCCGGCTTGAAACGAATCTTGCCCGCCGCGTTGACCGCCGCTTCATCCAGTCCGTGTCCTAGACCGCGCACTACCCGCAGTACTTGCGCCTGGCCATTGGCCCCGAACAGCACCTGCACCAGAACCTCGCCTTGCAGTCTTAACCGCCTTGCCTCTTCGGTGTAAACCGGCTTGGGCTTGGAAAGAATTTCCACTGGAGTTGTGGCCGGCGCGCTGACTGCCGCGCGCTGCTGTGGAGCGGCAGTCTGCGCGCTCGCATCGCCAAAGCCGCCGGCGTGTACGTTGCCTCGGCCGCTGCTGCGGCCGTCTCCGTTTCCGCGAGTGGCCACACCATCGCCGAAGCCGGCGCTGGCTACATTCCCGCGCGCCCCGCGCGCGCCGCCTGCGCCGTTGCCGCTGCCTGCTCCCACCGGCATATCGAAGGAACCCATGCGCGCCATCACCAGCTGTCCTTGCCCTTTGCCCTGCGCGGGAACGCCATTGGGAGCGCCAAAGCCGCCGGTTTGAACTTTCTCCACCGGACGAACAATGGTCGGCGTAGCCGAACTGCCGGCAAAACTTCCCGTGTGCACAATGGCCGGCATCGCTCCTCCCGGCCGTACCAGCGCGGGAGCCGACTTGGGCGCGGCAAAGACCACCTTGGGCGGAGCTAACACGGCTGTTTTCGCGGCGGTAGTATGCACATCAGAAGGCACCACCAGCCGCGCCTTTACCGGTGGCGCCGGAAGCAGATGCGCCTGGAGCTTCGGCCGGAACCGCTCCGGTGGCCGCGTCTTCTCCACCAGCGGCGTGTAAGTCAGGTGCTGCGTGGCAATTACCAGCCGTTGCGGGCTTATCAGCGCCGCTTCCACCAGCACGAAAAGCAGCGCCACCTGGCCGAGGAAGCCGCCCCCCAGCGTGCGCCAGTTGATTTTGCGTTCCGGCAGTAATAGTTGTTCGAACGCCTCTGCCATGTATTTCCTGCTCCAATTGGGGGAACTCAGGCCTGGGGAGTTCGCGCCGGAGTAGGTAGGTTACTGGTGGGGCAGCAGGGGGTAAATGTGCCTGCGGTGTATGTACGAGGGTAATTGGGGCGGAAGGACCCGTGACAAGGGGAGATTTAGTGACTGAATGGTTCAATCATTCAATCATTGAACAATCAGACCTGCGACTTGGCCCGGCGCACTGGCTTGCGCAGATTCTCCACCACCGCTGTCTGGGGGAAGAAGACGGAGAAGCATGTGCCGCTGTGCTGTGGCCGCACGCTGCTGCGCACGTGGATGGTCCCCCCGTACTTCTGTACGATCCCATGGCTCACCCACAGCCCCAGTCCGGTCCCCTTTTCTCCCTTAGTGGTGAAAAAGGGATCAAAAATACTCGCCAGATGCTCGTGGCGGATGCCATGGCCGGTATCGGCAATGCTGATGCGTACTCCCTCCTGCCAGGGGTGGCGCCAATCGCGGGAAGGGTACACATGCACCTTGATGGCGCCGCCTTCGGGAACGGCATCGAGCGCGTTGCCCACCAGATTGGACAACACTTGTCTTATCTCTCCGGGTGAGGCTGTGATGGGAGTAGTCGGCTCCAGCCTTTTCTCCAGCTTCACTTTCAGGGTCTGCAATTTGTGCGCGTACAGTTCCAGCAGTCCACTCAAAAGCTCACTCACCTCCACCGCAACCGGCATAGTGGGCTCGCGGTAGAAGGCAAGCGTTTGGCGGGCGATGCGGGCCACGCGCGCCACTTCTTCCTGGGCCATGCGGGCGTAGCGGCGGGCACTGGCGTCGAGCGAGGGGTGGTTCTCCAGCAGGTAAAGGAGATTGGTCACGCCCTCCAGAGGATTATTGATTTCGTGGGCAATGGCCGCGGCCAGGCGCCCGGTGGTGGCCAGCTTCTCCGTGGCATGCAGCACGTCTTCGGTGCGTTTGCGCTCGGTGATGTCGCGGGAGTTGACCACAATCCCGGCCACCCCAGGCTCATGCAGCAGATTGTTGCCGGTGGCCTCCAGCGTGCGCCAGCTGCCGTCCTTGTGCCGGAAGCGCAGCTCGATGGGCGCAATGGAGCCGCGAAGCGGCAAGTGCTCCTGAAAAATCGCCATCACCCGCGCCCGTTCATCGGGGTGCACCAGGTCAAAGGCATTTCTGTCCAGCAGTTCTTCGGGGCTATAACCAAGGATGCGCTCAATAGAAGGACTTTCGTAGCGTATGCTGCCATCCGCTCCCAGGATGGTGATGATGTCGGAAGAATTCTGCACCAGGGAACGGAAGCGCAGTTCGCTTTCCTGCAGAGCCTGGCGGCTTTGCCGTAATTCCTGTTCCGAGCGCTTGCGCTCGGTGATGTCGCGCGCAATGGCGGAAGCGCCTATGATCGTTCCCTTCTCATCCCGAACCGGGGAAATGGTGAGCGAAACGTTCAGCACTGTCCCATTCTTTGCCTGCCGCCTGGTCTCGTAATGCTCGATGCGTTCGCCCAGTCGCAGCCGGCGCATGATCTCTGGCGTGTCATCCGGGTAGCCGGGAGGCACCAGGAAGGACACGTGACGTCCAATCATCTCCGCCGCCGAGTAGCCGTAGATGCGCTGCGCTCCTTTGTTCCAGCTGTGAATGATTCCGTCCAGGTTCTTACTCAGGATGGCGTCGTCGGAGGATTCGACAATGGCCGCCAGTTCTATCCGCGCCTGACTGGAGGATTCCCGGCCAAGTTCCCGATCTTCTCCAGTGGATCCTTTCTGCAGGCGCGGCGCTTCGCGCTCAACCTTCTCCTTCTGAAGTGCGGTCTTGGGGAGCGCGCGTCGGGAGTTCTTCATGGAAACGCCTGGCCTGAACGGCCATTTAGCTTACACCAAAAGCTTAGTTTCACGCTGTGGACGTCTGTGCAACTTGCAACCCCCTTTTGGGCATCGAAGTGGTGTTTTAGTGAGCAAAACGGCCGCGCGCATGATGCTTTACTTTGTGAACCTGGACCAGCCGCCGCGGCCCCATTCGTAGTTTCTCTGGAAAATTGATAAGCGACGCTGGAAGACTGTGCGATGGCAGCCAAAGCGAACCCATCCAGAGCTGTAGCCAAAGTTCCAACCGGCTTGTCCGGACTGGATCAGGTGCTGAACGGGGGTGTTCCGCGCGGGCGCAATACCCTGATTATCGGCGGCCCCGGCTCCGGCAAGACCCTCATTGGCATGGAATTTCTTCTGCGCGGAGCGCGCGATTTCGGCGAGCCCGGCATTTGCATGTCGTTTGAGGAAACCGACCAGCAACTTAAGGCCAATGTTGCTTCTTTGGGCCACAACCTTGACGCCTTGGTCAGGGCCGGCAAGCTGTTGGTTGACTATGTCTACATCGAACGCACAGAGATCGAGGAAACCGGCGAGTATGACCTGGAAGGCCTTTTCATCCGGCTGGAGCACGCCATTAAGCGCATCAAGGCCAAGCGCATTCTGCTGGATACCATAGAGGTCCTGTTTTCAGGGCTGGGCAATGAGGCCATATTGCGGGCGGAGTTGCGCCGTCTGTTTCGCTGGCTGAGCAATCATGGTCTGACCGCCATGGTGACTGCGGAACGCGGTGATGGGGCCCTGACCCGTTACGGGCTGGAAGAATATGTTGCCGATTGCGTTCTGCTGCTCGACCACCGCGTCAACGAGCAGGTTTCAACCCGTCGCCTGCGCGTAGTTAAGTACCGCGGCTCAGCCCACGGTACCGACGAATATCCTTTTCTCATTGACCGCAGCGGCATCTCGGTTTTTCCCATCACTTCCGTTGGTCTCGCGCATCAGGCAAGCAGCGAGCGCATTTCCAGCGGCGTAAGCGGCCTTGACAAGATGATGGGCAATCAGGGTTTCTACCGCGGCAGCAGCATCTTGATAACCGGCACCGCCGGCACCGGGAAATCCAGTTTCGCATCCTTCTTTGCCAATGCCGCCTGCGCCCGCGGCGAACGTTGCCTCTACTTCGCTTTTGAGGAATCGCCCAGCCAGATCCTCCGCAACATGCGCTCTGTAGGCCTGAACCTGGAGCCGTGGATCAAACGCGGACTGCTGCGCATACACGCCGTGCGCCCCACCAGCACCGGCCTGGAAGGCCACTTGGCCGCGATGCACAAGCTCATCACCGACCACAAAGCTTCGGTTGTGGTTGTTGATCCGATCACTAACTTGATCAGCATCGGGGATTCGGTCGCGGTCAAGGCGATGCTGACCCGCATGATTGACTTCCTGAAAATGGAGGGCATCACGGCCCTGTTCACCAATCTCACTCTGCAGGGCGCGATGGAAGAGACCGTGATCGGCATCTCTTCCCTCATGGATAGCTGGGTCCTGCTCCGTGACGTGAAACGGGGAGAAGCGCGCCGCCGCGTGTTGTACCTGCTGAAATCCCGGGGAATGGCCCATTCCAATCGCATGGTCGAGTTCGAACTCAGCGAACGGGGTATCACGCTGCACACGGACGGGCTGGCGCTGCAACAGAGGACGAGCGCATGAACGCACGGGCGAATAATGCCGCCAAACGGCCGAAAGCGGCACAGCGGAGCAAAATGATGGCCTGGGAGTTGCGCCTCTACGTCGCGGGCACCACTCCCAAATCGGTGGCCGCTTTTGCCAACCTGAAGGAAATCTGTGAAACCCACATGGGAGGCAAGTACCGCATTGAAATAATTGACCTGCTCCGCAACCCACAGCTCGCCAGCGGCGATCAGATCGTCGCGGTTCCGACCCTGGTGCGGCGTTTGCCGCACCCGGTCAAAAAAATTATTGGCGACTTGTCCAATACCGAGCGGGTGCTGGTTGGGCTGGACCTCAAGCCGGCGCGTATGGCCCACGCCGCCAACCAGGCTTGACGAATGCCGCGCACCCGGCCAGCAGATGACAAAGGGGAAGGCCGGGCAGCGCGCACTTCGGATGAGTTCCAGCAGCAATTAGCCGACGAGAGCGGCGCCACCGTTGTGCTCAGGCTGTATGTGGCGGGGACAAACTTGCATTCCGTGCGCGCCATCGAAAACACACGGCGACTGTGCGCCGAGTTCCTGCGGGGCAGATGCGAGCTGCATGTGATTGACCTCTATCAGCAGCCGAGTCTGGCGCAACGTGACCGCATCCTCACCGTGCCTGCACTGGTGAAGCTTTTTCCCCCGCCCACGGTCAGGTTTGTGGGCGATATGTCTGACACCGATAAGATTCTGCGCGGCCTGGGCATTGTGCCGGGCAAAACTCGGAATAAGTGATTGGACCGAAGAAAACACAAAGCGAAGGGCAGTGAAGTGGACGACCTGCGCGGCCAGCTCCAGGCGGCCCGCGAGACCCTGGAAGCGATTCAGTCTGGCGCTGTGGATGCGGTGGTGGTGTCCAGCCCGGGCGGCGACCGTCTCTATACCCTGACCGGCGCCGAGCACGCCTATCGTGTCTTTGTTGAGACCATGAACGAAGGCGCGGCTACGGTCTCCTCCGACGGCACCATCCTGTACTGCAACCGCTGTTTTGCCGAATTGGTGCGCCGGCCTTTGGACGAACTGATGGGCACTCCTGTCCTGGATCTGGTTCCTGCCAACGAACGCAAGGCGTTCGAAGCGCTGCTGCGCAAGTCTCTGGAGAGCAGCGGCAAGGCGGAAAGCAGCCTTTACTCCGCCGGCGGCGAACTGATTCCGGTTTACATTTCCCTGCGCAGCTTTGAAGAGTTCGGCTCCCGCGCCCTCGGCATGGTCGTCACCGACTTGCGGGAACAGAAACGCAACCAGGAGATGCTGGCGGCGGGCAAACTGGCCCGCCTCATCATGGAGCAGTCCACGGAAATTGTCGCTGTTTGTGACACCGAAGGGCGCGTTTTGCAGGCCAGCAATGCCCTGGAACAGACCTGCGGCTCCAATCCTCTGTTTCAGCCTTTTAATAGCGTGTTGCCCCTGGACCTGCACATCCCCGGCCAAGTGGCGCCGCCCCGGCGCTTCACGGTGGCCGATCTTTTCGCCGGCCACACCTTTCGCGGTGTGGAGGTCAGTTATCAGCCTTCACAGGGCGAACGCCGGCACTTTCTGCTCAGCGCCGGACCGGTGGTGCTGGAGGGCAGCCCCGCCGGCTGCGTCATCACCCTGTTCGACATTGATGAGCGCAAGCGGGTGGAGGAATCGCTGCGCCGCTCGGAAAAACTGGCGGCCACCGGGCGTTTGGCCGCCACTATCGCGCACGAGATCAATAATCCCCTGGAGGCAGTAACCAATCTTCTCTACCTCATCGAAACTGTTCCCGGCCTCGACCGCGAAGCCCTCAACTATGCCACCGCAGCCCAGGAGCAGTTGGCGCGCGTCGCTCATATCACCCGCCAGACACTCGCTTTTTATCGCGAGTCCCGCCACCCACAGCCCGTGCGCCTGCGGGAAATAACCGATTCCATCCTCTCTCTATATCGCGGCAAAGCCGAGCTGAAGAACATTCAGGTGCTGGAGGATCTGCGCTTTGAAGGCGAAATCCTGGGCTTTCCCAACCAGGTGGCGCAGGTGGTTTCCAACCTCTTTCTGAACGCGCTGGAGGCCTGTCCGCCCGGCGGGAAAATCCGGGTCAGAGTTTATCCCGCGCGCGAATGGTCCAACTCGCGCAAGCCGGGAGTTCGCGTGATCATTGCCGATGACGGCCCTGGCGTCGCTCCCCTGGACCGAGCGCGCCTCTTTGACGCGTTTTTCACTACCAAGGGCGAAAAGGGAACCGGTCTGGGGCTCTGGGTGTCACAGGGCATTGTGGCCCGCCATAGGGGTTCTCTGCGCTTCCGTAGCAGCGTGCGGCCCCAACACAGCGGCACCGTTTTCTCCGTTTTTCTCCCCCGTCAAGGGTCCGCCCTTTCCGGCGGTGAGCCCCAGCCCGATTAGAGTTCCCCGCAGACCTGCCAGAGTGCACGAACGGCAAAAACAGTTTCCCGCCTGATCTCCTGGCCTGTGAGAAGATACGACCAACTGCCACGGCAACCCGCGGAGAGATTGCCCCTATGCGCACGTTGGTGACCGGACTGATGTGCGGCGTGCTCGCCCCCCGTCCTGCGCGCGCGGCTAATTCCGGGGTGCAGCCAGCGTTCCGGCGTCGGCCACGCCGCCTTAATCATCCCTTGGGCATCGCTCTTGCCCTGCTGCTGGCCGCCAGCATGTGGTTCTACGTGAAGGCCGTCCTGATTCCTTACCAGGAGGCGGATGCTGCCCGCTACTCCCGTCCCCGCGGCAATCTTTCGGATTTGTATCCACGCTGGCTGGGTGCGCGGGAGCTGTTGCTTCATCACCGCGACCCTTACAGCCGGCAGGTGACCCGCGAAATTCAGGTGGGCTACTACGGCAGGCTACTGGATCCCTCCCGCCCCAGCGATCCCAAGGACCAGCAGGGATTTGCCTATCCGGTTTATGTGGCGTTTTTGCTGGCGCCCTTTCTTCACCTGGATTTTGTCCCGCTGCGTACTGGGTTTACGTGGGTGTTGGCTGGGCTGATCGTCGCCAGCGTGCTGCTGTGGGCCAAGGCGCTGCGTTGGCAGCTTTCACCAAGCGGCAAAGCTATATTCGTCTTGCTGGTGGCCGGTAGTTTCCCCGCCGCCCAGGGCATCAAGCTGCAGCAATTGACCATTCTGGTCAGCGCCGTGCTCGCGGCGGCTGCCGCCGCGCTTGCCGCAGGATGGTTGTCTCTGGCGGGCTTGTTGCTGGCGCTTTCGACCATCAAGCCTCAGCTGGTGGTTCCCCTGCTGATTTTTCTGCTCCTATGGGTGATTGGCGACTGGCCCAGGCGCTGGCCCCTGCTGGCCAGCTTCGGCGTTGCCATGGCCTGCCTGCTGGGAGCCAGTCAATGGGTCCTCCCCGGCTGGATCGGGGAATTTATGACCGCGCTCGCTGCCTACCGCCAATACACGGGTGGCGTTTCCATCCTGGCGGCATTGCTGACGCCCGTGGCTGGCCTGATGGTCACCGCAGCCTTGCTGCTCGCTCTCTTAGTGCTGGGCTGGAGATTGCGCCATGCGCCTGCCGGATCCCCCTCGTTTAACCTCATGGTCGGCTTGGTTTTAGCGGTAACGGTGGTCATCATTCCCACCTGGGCGCCTTACAACCAGTTGCTGCTGCTGCCCGCCCTGATCCTGCTGGTCCGCGATTGGCGCCGCCTTGTCCGTTTCGGACGACTTTCCCGGCTGCTTTACCTTATGGTTGCAGTCCTGGTTGTCTGGCCCTGGCTAGCCACTCTTTACCTGAGCGGCACCTGGTTTGCGCAGTCCGCGGTCATAGCGCAGCGCGGCTGGACCCTGCCCCTCTATACCTCAATGTTCATCCCTTTTGGAGTCATGGCTTTGCTGGGAATTGACGCCGCCCGCCGCGAAGTCGCTCTGCCTGCGCAATGAACTCATGTTCTGTCTTGCCTTTTCGCTGG
>DATEGM010000304.1:0-7618 GCA_035280085.1 Terriglobales bacterium | reverse complement strand
CTGGCCATAGACAGCGCCGGTAACCTGTATGTGAGCGATGAGGTGGAGGGAAAGGTGAGGGTCTACAGCCAGGAGGGCAAGCTGGTAGGCGCTTTCGGGCGGCCGGGCAGGAAAACGGGCGAGTTCAGCCGGCCGTTAGGGGTGTGGGCGGATGCGAGGGATCGCATCTACGTGGCCGATTCCGATAATCGCCGCATCCAGGTGTTTCAGTTTCGCAGCGAAGGAAAGGGCGCGAGGTGCGAGTAGAGCCGGCTCCCAGGGGCTAAAGCCCCTTTCTTCAAAGATCCCGTTTTCGCACGGCTAAAGCCGTGCGCTTCCACGGCGGAACATTCCTGTTCGTAGGGCCTCCTGGTGCGAGTGGGGCGACTCAGCCCTTTCGGAGACCGCCCATTGACGCAAAATGTAGCTACGCTGCCCTTCGACCCTCTTGAGCAGGTATCTTTTCCAGAGGCGCGCCGGTAACGCGGCGGTAAGCCTCGAGCAGCGCCCTCCGCGAGTGGTCCCAATTCAGTTCCTGCTGAACGCGGTCCAGGCTAGCCTGGCCCATGCGCCGGCGGCGGGCAGGAGCGTCCAGCAGTTCCAGAATCGCATCGCCGAAAAGTGTGGAATCATCTCGCCGCACATAGACCGCGGCGCTGCCAGCGGAGTAGCGCGCTTCCTGGAGGTCGAAGCATATGGTGGGCTTGCCGCAACTCATGTACTCCATGAGCTTGGTCGAGGTGGAGAGCTGGTTCGCGACGTTAGGCGGGTCAGGAGCGAGGCAGAGGTCGGCGGTGGAGAGCCAGGCCAGCAATTGCTGGTGGCCTACAAATCCGGGGAAAGAGACGTAATGCTCGAGTTGTAAGGAGCGGGCCAGTTGCTGCAGGGCAGGGCGGCAGTCGCCATCGCCGAGCAGAGCGAAGTGGACATCCTTGCGACCGCGAGTATGCACGATGTGGTAGGCGGCACGAATCACCCGGTCAACTCCCGCCTTGGTTCCCATAATTCCGGCATAGGCGGCGAGGAACGCCGCACCGTGCTTCAGTCCGGGTTGCGGGGATCCGCAGCTAAAGCGAGAAAGATCTGGGTTGTTGCGCACCACTGCAATCTTTTCCGGCGGGCAGCGGCCGCGTGTGGTGGCCAGGCGACGAAAAGATTCATTGGTGACGATGACGAGGTCGGCAAAACGATAAGAACAACGCTCCAGCCAGAGCAAGAGACGGTGCATGCCGGGCGCGCGATCGCCGAATTTCGCGGTGAAGATTTCCGGGCTCAAGTCATGCTGGTCATAAACAAACTTTTTGCCGAGCCAGCGGAAGGGGAGTGCCAGCAGGAAAAACAGGTCGGGAGGATTGGCGGCGTGCAGGACGTCGAAGCCGCGGCACAAAGAGACGGCCAGCATCAGGAAAAAAGTGGCGATGAAGCTCCAACCGTACTCCAGCGCGTAGGTGAAGAAGCCGGCGCCCTGCCAGGGCTGCGGGTAGGAGTAGATGCGCAGCCGCCCGAGCATGGATGGGAGGCGGGGTTCGCTGAGCAGGCGCGGGCAGAGGACGCTGACCTGGCAACCGGTGTCAGCTAAAGCAGCGGCTTCCTTGCGCACGCGGCGGTCGCGCAGGATGGAGACGTTTTCGATCAGGAACAGGATGCGAAGCGGGGACATGAGAGCTACATAGGTCCTGCGCTCGCGCTCGCCTCGCAAAGCTCAGGTGGCGCTCGCTCAGGATGAAAGATGAATTTATGGCGGGGCTGAGGCACGGCTGAAGCCGCGCCCTTTCAAGACGACTCTCTACGAGTATCTGCGCACCTTTAACTGTCGCATGGCCTTGGTGGTGAGCGGTTGAAATGCATCAGGTCCTTCGTCGCGCTGACCGCGCAAGCGCGGCTCGCGCTTCCTCAGGATGACAAGTAATTGTTTTAGCGCTGTTACCGCGCGGCTGAAGCCGCGCTCTTCCAAAGCGAACAAATTTTCCCATTGTGTTGCTGACTGAACAGCTACTTGGGTGACCAACAGGCTAGCTCAGATGTGGCGCCAGGCAGCTGATATTCAGGCGCACAGTTGCAGCTCCGAGGGCATGGCGTCGGCGGCCTTCTCGGCGATTGCCTGGCGATAGGCCTGGAGCAGCTTAACTCCGGCGGCAGTCCAAGTGTGATGTGGGGCGTCGCACAGGCAAGCAACACGCAGGCGCTGGAGAAGGCTGCGGTCCTGATGCAGCATAGTGAGATGCCGAGTGAGGGTCTCCACATCGCCAACCCGATGCACCAGCGCGTTGGCCATGTGGACGCAGATTTCGGTGCAGGCATCCGAGACCAGGGGCAGGCATCCGCTGCCCATGGCTTCGGCGCACACCAGCCCGTAACCCTCCTCGATGCTGGGCAGCACCAGGACATCGCTCTGGCGCATGAGCTCCGGCAGGTCGTTCCGGTTTCCGAGCACGCGCACGCTGGGCTGGGAGAGCTGGTAGGCAAGTGTGCGAGCGTAGGCGGGCAGGAACTCGCCGGCGATCAGGAAGGCGCCAGCGAGGTGCGCAGGTGAGCGCAGCCATGCTTCCAGGGCGAAGTGCAGGCCTTTTCGCACCGCGCAAACGCCGGCGAACAGAACGGTTAGGCCGCGGGCGGGCGAGCGAGGCTGGCCGTCGGGATAAAACCTGGTTTCGTCGAAACCGTACTCATGGCGCAGCAGGCGCTCGCGCAGGAAGCCCTGCTGCAGAAAGGTCTGCACGACAAAGTCCGAGGGGCACAGGAGGCGGTACGCCTGGCGATACTCCTCCTCTTCGCGGGCCAGCACGGCGGGTTTCCAGGCGTGCTCGTGATCGGGCGGCAACTCCAAGCCCAGGCGCTCGCACTCCTGCTGGACCACCTGGTAGGCGAAGCGGGTGTGCGCGTTGGGCCGCTCCAGCACGGAGGGGATGCCGAGCCGGGCGGCGGCGCGCAAGGTGCGAAGGGCGGCCAGGGGCCAGGTGTGGATAACGTCAATTTGCCCGGCGAGTTCTTTCAGACGCCGCGCGACGATGCAGTCGTGGAGGGCGCAGGCGCGCAGCGTTCCCAGCAGCCGGTAGGGAATGCGCCACCTGCCGCGGGCCAGCGTGGGACGCACAGCAACATTCGCCGGCAAAGGCCGATGCAGAACTCCGGGGAAAACCAGCACATCGGCGCCGGCGGCGGCGAGCCCCTTTACCTGCTGCCACGCGGTATAGCAGATTCGGCCCGCGCCCAGTTTGTGGGGAAAACTGTAGAGGACGCGAACCGGTTTGTCGTTGCCGAACACGCGCTTACCGCCAGATAGTGTTTTGGCCCCACAGCCGCTGCCATTGCTGCTGGTGAACGTAGCGCACGAGCGCTGGGTCGCGCTGCAGGGGAACCCGGCCGAGATAACCGGAAACGAAGCCGGCGCCCATGCCGAGCGCGCCCAGCAAGTAAGGCTTGGAGCCAAGGCGGCGCAAACAGCGGGCCGCGACGTAGAGAGGATGGTAGCCGGCAAAGTAGCAGCCTTGGCCGCGCTTGAGCATGTCCCGCAAGGGGCCGGCACCGCCGGTGGGCCGGTGATGAAAAGCAATCAGGTCGGGGAAGCTCTCCGTGGTCCAGCCCAGCATGCTGGCTTTGACTTCGTCCACCACGTCCCAGCCGGGGGCGGCGACCAGGCCGCCAATCGCCTGCCAGCATTGGCGGCGGTAAATTTTGGTGGCGCCGCGCACGTGGAAGCGCGGCCCGGCTTCGGGCTGTGCCGATCCGTTCTGCAACAGAAACAATGAGGCGCCGCCGATGCCCAGCTTTGGCTGCGATAAGAAGCGTGCCAAGGCGCGCTGGAAGAAATCCGGGTGGAAACTCAGGTCGGCATCCAGTTTGACCAGGAACTCCCAGTCCCGGTACTGCAACGAGTGGTAGCCCTCGTAGAAAGCTTCCACCACTCCGGCGCCGGGCAGGCGTCGGCCGCGATCTTCGCGTTCAAAGCCGCGGATCCAGGAGTGATGGCGGGAGTACTCCTGGACGAGGGCGGCGGTGCCGTCGCTGGAACCGTCGTCCACGATGATCCACTCCGCCGGACGCAAGGTCTGCGCCACCATGCTGTCCAGAGTGAAGCGCAGGCGGGCCGCCTCATCTCGGGCGGGGGTGATGACGACGTAGGTGGGATCTGAAGGTGCCATAAGTCGCGAGACATTCAGTGGTGGTGCGGAAGCGGGGTGGGCAGCGTGCGGGGCAGGTAATGCAGGGTCGCGGGCTGGCAGCTTCGGCGCAGGCACTCCTCGTAAAATTGCTCAGTGGCTTGCAGGCATTGCTCGAGGGAGAAGCGCTCGGCAACCCGCTTGCGGGCGTACGTGGCCAGGCTGGCGGCAAGGCGAGGATTGTCGAGGATCGTGCTGGTTTTCTCCGCGAAGTCGTGCGGGCAGGCAGGATCGGCAAGCAGGCCGCTGACGCCATTCTCGAGCATCTCCGGGCCAGGCGGATTGCTGGTGAACACCACGGGAACGCCGGCGCTCATGGCTTCCAGGACCACCAGGGGAAAGCAATCAATGAGCGCGGGGAAAACGAAGACCAGGGCGCGGCGCATGCAGGCCAGGATCTGCTCGCGGGTCAGCTGTCCCAGAAAGTGAACGCGGGAGGACAAGCTGCCGCCAACCGTCTCGCGGATCTGCCGGTCAATGGGCGGCAAGCCGGGCTCGGGCAGGCAGCCGCCGGCATAGACCAGGTGGACATCGGGATGGCGGGGCAGGAATTCGCGCGCCGCCTCGGCCAGCACCAGGGAGCCTTTTCTTCTGGACACCTGGCCGGCGTAGAGAACGAAGCAGGCGGGCAAGCAGGGAGGCTCGACGTCCGCCTCCGGCAAAGGCGCGATCCCATTGTGAATAACCGCGTATTGTTTGGGGAGGAGACCAAATGCTTCCTGCGTCAGGCCCAGGATGTGGGAAGAAACGCCGATCCAGCAGGGATTGGCCGACAGCGTTCTCTTTTCGTAAAAGCGGATTCCGGCGGACATTTTGAGTCCAGCCAGGCGGTGAGAGACGGTGGAACTCTGGTGCAGGCGCACTACGGTAGCGAATCCGGGGACGGCAAAGGGCAGAAAGCCGGGATAGTCGGGAACCTCGACCAGATCAATGGCGCCCTCACGAGCGCGGGCGGCGAGCCAGTTTCGCAGGCGCAGGCGGGTGATCAGGTTGCCGGCCCAGCGCACGCCAGTTCGCGGCAGAGTGAAAACCGGCACGCCGTGGTCGCAGGTTTCGCCATAGTGATCTCCGATTTCGGCCACCAGCACGCGGTGCCCGCGTTGGTGCAGGCCATGGGCGAGCATCTGCACAAAAGCCCCAATGCCCGTGTGAGGCCGGGGAGGATAGCGATCACAGATGAGAGCGATTTTCATATCAACTCCTGCGCGGGATCAGGCTGGTGATGTTCAGGCGTGCTGAATGACTAAGTGGAAGTCGCGGTTCCGCCGCTGCGCTCCCTCGCACGGCTCGGTCGCGCAGCTGAATATCTTTTTACGCCTCACCCAGGGCTTACGCCCTGGGCTAAAAGCTGTATCGCCCTTCGGGCTGGAGCCGAGGCGGGTTGAGCGCAGCAGCGGCGGGTTGAGCGCAGCAGCGGTTGAGCGAAGCAGCAGCGGTTGAGCGAAGCAGAACTTAAGGGAGCGATGATGTCCTCCGAATTTCTTGCGCTCCGGATGACGGCGGCCTAGGAGTTTGCGATTCAGCTTCCGCCAGCGGCACGGTCACTGCCGAGATGATGGCCAGCAGCGCGTACCAGGCGACGATCAACTGGTCAAAGTAGGAAAGGCCAAAGAAGGCGACCACGTGCGCCAGCAGCGCGCAGCCAATGGCCCACAGGAAGCGGCGGTCGTTAGCCGCGGCGGCAACCATGCGGGCCCGGCCCAGGTATTGGAAGGCGCAACCAATGATGGCGATGAACAGAACGAAGGGAATGAGGCCGGCGCTCTCGCCAATGCCGACGTACTGGTTGGCGATGTCGTTGGAGAGGTAACCCCAGTCCGCGGCATTGCGCGCGCCCAGCAGCCACCAGTCGCCGAAGTGGCGGAAAAAGCGGTCCACCAGGATGTAGCGGTGATAGCCGGAGGAGCCGCCAACAACGCCGGCGCGCTGAATCAGCGCCCAGACCGGGGCGTTCATCACTAATTGAAGTCCGAGGAGCGCGGCCACAGCACTCCAGCGCAGGAGAGGCAGATGACGGCGCACCGGCCACAAGCACAGGCCCAAAAGCGCGGCCGTACAGGCCAGCACCGGAGTGCTGGAAAGCGAACAGATCACAATGACACAAGCGGCACAAAAGCCCGCCGTAGCAGCCGTTTTGTGGCCCTTCCACCACAGGGCCAGGCTGAGAGGCATCAGCGTGGCGCCGAAGACGCCGGCCGAAACCGGGTTGCCGAATCCGGCCACGGCGCGCAATGCCCCCATCCTGTCCCAGAGAGTTCTGCCGGTTTCCTGAGCTCCGCTGCGCAGAACGGCGTAGAGCTTGTCGCCGCCGGCCTGCTCCAGCAGCATGATGCCGGCCACCACAACGCCCAGAGCGGTAAGCGTGCGCATGGCCCGCTGCGCATCTTCTTCGTCTCGCACAAGGAAGCGCAGCAGGAAGTAGATGCCCAATGCGTTGTAGAGCGCGCCCAGTTGATTGATAAGCGCGGCGGAAGAGTGCCAGAGCAGAACGATGTTGAAGGCGGAGATGCCGGCCCAGAGGATCAGGATTTTGTCTACGGCGTTCAGGCCGTGGCTAAGCAGGCGCTGGCGCGCGAGCGCGCCGGCCAGAACTCGCACCCAGCCGAGCAGAACCAGGACGCGCAGCATGGTCCAGTGCAGCGGCCCGATAAGCACAACCTGGTCAAAGGGGATAAGGAGGCTCGCGGCCAGCAGCGGCACGATGACGTGCCGGCGCGGGAGCAGCAGGATCAGAGCGCCTGCAGCCAGCACGGCGCAGAGCACCAAGGGATGAACGTAGGGGCCGAGCGAGGGTAAGTTGTTATCCTGCAGGGTAAGCAAGAAAACCGGAAAAGGGAATTTGAGCCACATCACCGACAGCCCCACCATGTGCTCCCGAATCGGAAATGCATGACCGAATCGCGGCTGGGAGCAATCAGAGCCAAAATTTTTAGCAACCTGTTATTGGGCCACCTGCGCCGAACCAGATAATCACCCAAAGAGAAAGCCGCAACCTCTCCCAAGTTGTAGGCGTAAAACTTTCCTGCCTTGAAGTCACCCGTCGGAGTGGCGTAGAAGGAGTTGGCCTCGCTGCAGATCTTGCCGTGCCGATGAAGATTGCGCGTGAGTTCCCCGTCGTAAACCACGCTGGCCAGGTCTACCCCGTGGACAATCAGGAAGGGACGATCAATGGCTTTCGGAGCTTCCTGCGCAAACGCGGCCAGGGACAACAGCAATATCAGCCAGAATCTCATCACCACTCAGTCATCACGGCTCAGAACTCGTCACCCATGAAGCCGGACTCTTTCGTGAAAATTCATTTGCGAAACCTGCGGGAACTGATGAGAAGCTGAGGCCACGAGGTCGCGAATGACGCTGCTCCAGGAAGAGGAGAAGCGCTGATAACGCCCGCTGGCCGCCTCGTTGAGCAGCCGGGCGAGTCGCGCGGGGCCATGCGCCGAGCGGATGAGCGCCCGCCGGGACAGGTGCAGCTCCTTTTC
>DATEGM010000303.1:0-5061 GCA_035280085.1 Terriglobales bacterium | reverse complement strand
ATCAGCAATATGAATGCTCGTCCCAGCCTGCTGGTCAACCAGGTGCACGATGGCAATCACTGGCTGGAAATTAAAACCGTGGGCACCACTTCCAACCGCGACGGCATAGGCGCTCGCCTGACGCTCAAGGTGGGTAAACGTGTCTTAGTCGACGAGGTGCGCAGCGGCTCAAGCTACGATTCCAACAGCGACATGCGCGTCCACTTCGGGCTGGGCTCAGCAACGAAAATCGACGATTTGCAGATTCGCTGGCCCAGCGGCCTGGTGGAGCGCTTCGCCAGTTTGCCCGTGGATTCCATTCACACTGTACGTGAAGGTACGGGGATTAAGCTGCCCGATCCCGCAAGATCCGCATCCCGCTAGAAAACCTTTGCAATGTCATCCTGAGCGAGGACGCGCCATACTAATGCGCGTCGGAGGCGAAGGACCTCGTGTTGGCCTTTGGATTATTGTGCGGTGGGCGCTCGAATGGTAGCGCCGGCGTCTCGCCGGCTGTCTCGAGGACGTCTCGACCTCGCCATCTACTTCTTCGCAAACTTCATCGTCCTCACAATTCCCTTCCCCTCCTGCACATACACTACCTGGTCAGCCGGCACATCTTTCAGCGAATCCAACTGCCCGCTGGGCCAGCGAATCTCGAGCAAGTCCACCTTCTCCGCCTTGCCCAATCCGAAGTGGACGCGCAGGTCGCTTTGCGACAAGTACCCGCCGCCGCTGCGCACCTCGTCAATCTGCTGATGAGGAGCGGATTCGTCCGGGGGCCGAGTCACACAGCGCAACCGCGCCCCAATGCCGCTGCGATTGGACTTCACGCCAATAGTCCGCACTTTGATCCAGTGCGCTTTCCCCGGCGCGTCGCAGCGCAACAACTGGGGAAACGTGTTGACTGTATTCACTACCATGTCCACGTCGCCATCATTGTCGAAATCGCCGAAGGCACAGCCTCGCGCCGGCGCGGGAGTGGTGATGCCCGGCCCGGCGACTAGCGAAACATCCTCGAATTTGCCGTCGCGCAGGTTGCGATACACCAGCTTGCGCTGGGCGTATCCCTCTTCGGTTGTCAGTTGTTCCACTTCCGGATACACGTGCCCATTGCAGATCAGGATGTCGGGCCAGCCGTCGTTATCCATGTCAAACCAGCCGCAGCCCCAGCCCAAAAAGCGGGTGTTCAGGCCCAACCCGGCCTGATAAGTCATGTCTTCGAAGTTGGCATTGCCCAGGTTGTGGTAGAGCGAGTGCGTGTCGCCGGCAAAGTTAGTCTTGACGATGTCCAGGTTGCCGTCCAGATCGTAGTCGCCGGCGGAAACGCCCATCCCTGCCTGCGGCTTGCCGTCGGGGCTGAAAGCGCAGCCTGCCAGGATGCCGATGTCCTCGAACTTGCCGTTCTTCTTGTTCTGATAAAGCAAACTGGGGCTGGAATCGTCGGCCACGTAGATGTCGGGCCAGCCATCATTGTCAAAGTCGGCGGTCAGAACGCCTAGGCCGTAGGTGCCATTAGCCTGCAGAATGCCCGATACTTCCGACACATCGGTGAACGTTCCGTTTCCATTGTTGTGGTAAAGAATGTTTTTGCTGCCGTTCAGCCCCGGCGGGCCGCAGGCCACCATCACGCCTTTGTAGAGACACGGCCCCGATTCCGGCAGGGGCGCGGTTTTCAGATCCAAATCAATGTAGTTGGCCACGAACAGATCGAGGTGGCCGTCGCGGTCGTAATCAATAAAGGCACAACCCGTGCTCCAGCGCTTGCCGCTGCCGCCCACTCCAGCCTTATCGGTCACATCAGTGAAGGTGCCGTCGCCGTTGTTGTGGTACAGAGCGTTCTTGCCGAAGTAAGTGATGAACAGGTCTTCGTAGCCGTCGTTGTCGTAGTCTCCGACGCAGACGCCCTGTCCCCATCCGGCATGCGCCAGCCCCGCCTTCGCGGTCACATCGGTGAAAGTGCCGTCGCGATTGTTCTTGAAAAGATGACAGTGCGGCTCGCTTCCAGCCGGGAATCCCTCCAGGCGCCGGCCATTGACGAGGAAGATGTCCAGCCAGCCGTCGTTGTCGTAGTCGTAGAACGCCACGCCGCAACCGGTTGTCTCCAGCAGGTACTTGTTCTTGTGCTCGCCGCCAAAAATTGTCTTCGCGTTCAGCCCCGCCTCCTTGGCCACATCCACAAAGCTGATGCCCAAGTCAGCGAATTTCGGCGGCGGTGGATATTTCGGCGTTGCTTTCCCAACGGAAGCAGGCGAGGGCGCGGCGTTTTGCGGACGCGACATCCCGTGCAGTCGCCGCGGCAAGGCCATGGCCAACACGCCTTCCAGGGGCAGGACCAACGCTGACCGGCTCAACGATCGGAGAAATGCGCGCCGCGAAGAAGGCAAAGGCAGGTACCTGACGGGAATTGGCCCGTGTTAGAATTCGCCGTTTATTTCTACATAAATGCCTTCCGCCTTGCAACCGCAACGGGTCCCCTTCCTGCGGCAACAGCTGTCAGTGACTCGCGGATTGAAACTGGCCTCCCTGGCGCTATTCCTGATGTGCGGTCTGTCCGTTGTTGCTGCCGCCGCTCCCACCAGCGGTCCTGCCCTTGAGCTCTCCCGTCCGGCGCGCCCTTGGGAGTTTTTGCCCGCGGTAGGACAGCGCGCTGCCCTCTTCGGCAACGAATCCGGGCAACTGGAAGCCTGGGTTTACCCGCTGAAACTGTTTCGCGAGTTTCATCTTACGTTTGCTGCCGGCGGCGAGAAGATTCCTGCGGAGTCTCTCGCGCGCACCGTTAACGTGCGCCCGGAGTCTGCCACCATTCTCTACGCATCGGAAACTTTCCAGGTCCAAGAAACGCTTTTCGTTCCTGTTACAGAACCGGGTGCCGTCATCATCCTTGATATCCAGGCCAAAGAACCACTTCAGGTAGAAGCGTCCTTCGTCCGCGATTTCACTCTGGAGTGGCCCGCCGCTCTGGGCGCCACCTATATGAGCTGGGATCCGGCCCTGCGCGCCTTTTCCCTGGGCGAGGAGTCGAAAAAATTTGCCGGCCTCGTGGGTTCGCCGGACGCAGTCACCCTTCGCCAGGAATATGCCACCAACTACTCCTCCTGCAATGTGAGTTCGTTCAGCTTATCCCCGGTGAACAAAGGTGCAACCCGGCAGATCATTGTAATCGCAGGTTCGGTGACGGGAGCCGCTGCCGTCGAGACTACCTACAAACATCTTGCAGCCGACTACGCCGTGCTGCTGCGTGATTCCGCCGAATACTATCGCCGCCAACTGGCCCAGACTGTCAGCCTGCAACTGCCCGATGCCCAGTTACAGCAGGCTTATGACTGGGCGCGCGTCAGCCTGCTGCAGGGCATGGTGACCAATCCTTATCTTGGCACCGGGCTGGTCGCCGGCTATCGTACCTCCGGCGCCAGCCAGCGTCCCGGTTTCGCCTGGTATTTTGGGCGCGATTCCGCGTGGAGTTCCTTCGCTCTGGATGCGGAGGGCGATTTTTCGCATGCCCGCCAGGCGCTCGATTTCATATCCCAGTACCAACGCGCCGACGGCAAGATTCCCCATGAGATTTCCCAGACCGCCACTTTCGTGGACTGGTTCAACAAATTCCCCTATCCCTGGGCTTCCGCCGACGCCACGCCACTGTTCATCATTGCTGTCCGAGACTACGTGGAACAGAGTGGTGACACCGCCTTTGCAAGGGAGAGATGGAACAATCTCTGGAAGGCATACCAGTTCCTGCATTCCACATGGGATACTCACGGATTTGCCCAGAACCTTGGCGTGGGCCACGGCTGGGTGGAAGGCGGCCCTTTGCGACCGCCGGAAAACGCCACAACCACGGCTGCTTCGAACGGCCTGGCGCCGCAGATTATCAAAACCGAGCTGTACCAGAGCGGCCTGGGCATCGAGGCCTTGCGGGCATTGGCCGAGTTAGCCCGCCTTACGGGGCACACCGACGTTGTCGGCGAACTGGAGCAAACCGCCCAACGCCAACAGCCCTTGCTCAATCAATTCTTCTGGGACCCGACAGCTAGAATCTACGTCTTCGGTCTTGATCCGCGCGACCACCAGATTGATGTCGCCAGTATTCTGCCGACTGTTCCCATGTGGTTCCATTTGCTGGACGCGGATAAATCGGAGGCGATGATCAACCGTTTCGCCACTCCCGATTTCGAGGCCGACTGGGGCGCCCGTATCATCTCTGACCACGATCCGCGCTACGACCCTGGCGGCTATCACTATGGCAGTGTGTGGCCGCTGTTCACCGGCTGGGCCAGTGTGGGCGAGTACCGCTATCATCGCGCTCTGCCGGCCTATGCCAACCTGCGCGCCAATGCCTTACTGGCGCTCGATGGCTCTCTCGGCCACGTCACAGAAGTACTGTCGGGCGACTATTACGAGGGCCTCTCCACAGCCTCGCCGCACCAGATCTGGTCCGCCGCCATGGTCGTCAGCCCTCTTCTGGTGGGCATGATGGGGTTGCAGGCCGACGTTCCCCACCACACTCTGGCCTTTGCTCCTCACGTGCCTGCCGAATGGAGTACGTTCCAAGTTGAAAATGAAAGTGTCGGCTCTGTGTCTCTGAGCCTCACCTATCGCCGCACAGATGATGGAATCACACTGCAGGTCCGTCGCACGGGCAGCGGCGACTGCACTCTCGAATTCTCGCCATCGGTCAGCTTGCGTGCTCAGATTACAGGAGTGGATGTCAACGGGCGTCCGGCGCCCTTCCAGGCCCAACCCAGCACCGAAGACCAGCACGTGCGCGTGCGCTTTGCCGTCTTTGAAGGTGACAATACCGTGCGCATTCACCTGCACAACGATTTCGGAGTAGATTTCGCCAATTCCCTGCCGCCACTCGGCGCCCGCTCCCGCGGCCTGAAGGTCATCGCCCAAACCTGGAGTGCAGACCACAGTGTCCTCACATTGCAGTTAGCAGGTGTCGCCGGCCAGCATTACGACGTTGCCGTGCGCGATTTCGGCCAGATCGCGTCGGTGGACGGCGCACAAATGATAAAGTTGGCAGATGGTACCGCCGCCTTGCTCCTCAGCTTTCCCGCAACCAACCGCTCCGAATATGAA
>DATEGM010000302.1:0-4199 GCA_035280085.1 Terriglobales bacterium | reverse complement strand
ATTTTCGGGTTGCTGGCGCTGGGCGGAGCCGCTTTGAGCGGCATGGGAACCAACCCGGAGTGGCTTTCGCAGCGAATTTCTAACCGTCCGGCGCCGCCGGCGAGCGCGACCGGAGCTCGCTGAGCGCCCGAGTCCCGGCCGGAAAACTTCGCATACAATGAGGCCATGTTCACTGGATTGATAGAAGAAGTTGGCCGGGTGGAGCAAATCAAGGAAGACGGCGGGAAACGCCGTCTCACTATTTCGGCCTCGCGGCTGCCGAGCGAGCTGAAAATTGGCGACAGCATCTCCGTGAGTGGCACCTGCCTTACTGCGGTGGAGGTTCACCCGCAGTCCTTCGCCGCTGACCTGGCGGCTGAAACCTGGGCGCGCAGTTCCTTCTCGCGCATTCGCCAGGGCGCGCTGGTCAACCTGGAGCTGCCCATGCGAGCCGATGGCCGCTTCGGCGGCCACCTGGTGCAGGGACACGTGGACGGCACTGGTAAGTTTCTGGGACTGGAAGCGATTCCCGGCGGCAACGATTTTTGGCTGCGCCTGGAAATTACTCAGGACCTGGAGCGCTACGTAGTCCACAAGGGCTCGCTCTCAGTGGAGGGCATCAGCCTGACGGTGGCCAAGCTGGAAGGCAACATGGTGACGATTGCGATCATTCCCCACACCATTGAAATGACCAACCTCAAATCTTTGCGGCTCGGCGACCCCCTCAACCTGGAAGTGGATTTGGTGGCCAAGTACGTGGAAAAGATGGTGCGCGGAGAAGAAGCCAGCGCCGAACTGACCGTGGAACGCCTGATGGCCGAAGGGTTCTGAAGCGCAGCTGCAGGGAGCTCAGGTTTGCTCTCGCCATTCCCCGCCTTCCCCGCCCGCCGGCGGCGGTTCCAGCCGCAACTCATCCAGCTCCAGAAATTCCTTCACGATGGGCTCCTGTGAGCGCACCATTTGCGCCGTCGTGCCGAAGAAAATCACGCGCGCTTCATGCAGGAAAACTACGCGGTCGGCCAGCTTCTTGGCCAGGCGCATGTCATGAGTGACCACCACGCTGGTGAGCTTGAGCTGAAATTTCAGCTTCTTGATCAGGTCGCCCAGAAGCTGCGCCATCAGCGGGTCCACCATGGTGGTGGGTTCGTCGTAGAGGATGCACTCCGGCTGCGCCGCCAGGGCACGCGCAATGGCCACCGAGCGCTTCATGCCGGTAGAAAGTTCCGAGGGAAGGATGTCGCGCATGGGCTTCACGCCCACCATGTCCAGCAAACCGTCCACGATCTGGTAGATCTGCTCTTCGTTCAGGTCGCCGCGCTCGCGCAGGGGAAAGGCCACATTCTCGCCCACGGTGAGCGAATCGAAGAGGGCACCATTTTGGAATACCATGGTGACCTTCTTGCGGATGCGCTCCAGTTCCTCTTCCGGGTAATCCGTGACGTCCTCAAAGGCAACGATCACCCGGCCGGAATCGGGCTTAAGAAATCCCATGATGTTATGCAGCGACACCGACTTGCCCACACCACTGCGCCCCAGGATGCAGACCGTTTCCCCCGGCAGCACATCGAAACTCACATCGTCCAGCACGCGATTGGAGCCGAACGCTTTGAAGACGTGTTTGAACTCGATGTAGGGCTTGCGCTCAGGCGGAACTTGTTGCTCGTTGCGAGATGGCTCGGCCGCGAGGTCGCGGCCATCGGCGGGCGGGGTGGTAAGAATCGAGCTCATGGTTTGGGTTGCAGGCGCTGGCGCGCGCGCTCCCACTCTTCCTGGGTATTTAAATTGTCGAACATTGCCGAGGAGAAGCCAAAACGCGCCAGCTCAGCCTCCTCAATGATACGGACGGTGGTCTGGGCAAAGAGAGTGTCAATTTTGTTTCGCCCCGCGGCGAGGGCCTGCTCTGCCAATGCCGCAAATTCGCGCCTGTACACGGCGCACAACGGCTGCAGTCCGCCCGCCGCCCGCGGGAGCGTCACCACCGCACCAGATGCACAAGCTTCTGTCGCGAGATGTTGAAGAAACCTATTTTCGAGAAAGGGCAAGTCCACCGCCAGAATCAGGTTGAAGTCGCTGCTGGTGGAGACCAAGGCAGCGTGAATTCCCCCCAACGGCCCTCGACCCGGGTATTTGTCTTCCACCACGGGGGCAAATTGACCGAATTTCTCGCGGGCTCCCACAATACGAACGTACTCCGCCACCGCTCGCGCCAACTCCAGTGTGCGCTGCAGCAGAGTCTTTCCTGCCACTTCGAGCAGGGCTTTGTCAGCTCCCATACGCGAGCTCTTGCCGCCGGCCAGCACAAATGCTGTCAGATCAGCCACGGACAGAGCTTACCATTCGAAAACCGCTAGCTTGGCCAGAGATGCTGACGTCCGCTATCGGACACCCCGCTTCCAACATCGGACAGAAGCAAGCCACGAAGTTTGAAAACATCGGAGCTGCTGTTTAGAATCAATGACTTACGGACTTAACTCTGGCCCTAGTTTTGCAAGGCAGCAAGGGGATTGAGCCATGAATACGCTAATGAGCGACATCCGCTACGGCGTCCGCATGCTGTGGAAGAGCCCGGGATTCACCGCAATAGCGGTCATCACGCTAGCGCTGGGCATTGGCGCCAACACCGCTATATTCAGCCTGGTCAATACGGTACTGCTACGCCCCTTGCCTTATCCGCAACCCGACCAATTGCTCTTTCTTAGCGAATACCAGCCCAGCACCGGCAAGGAAGGTTTCTCGGTCCCTGACATTGAGGATGTTGAACGGCAGGCTAATTTCTTCCAGCACGCCGGCTGGTACTTCTCGACCCACAGCGTTTATGGTCACCCTGGCGGCTCTGAGCGGGTGGAGGTCACCTACGCCACCCACGGTCTGCTACCCGCACTGGGAACCCGGCTGTTTCTGGGCAGAGGGTTCCGCGCGGCTGATGATGAGGCGGGTGCCGGCCATACTGCTCTCGTTTCCTATACGTTCTGGCAAAACCGGCTGGGCGGGGGCAAGGATGTGCTCCGCCGGACGCTCACGGTGGACGGCAAGGACTTCAGCGTAATCGGGGTGCTACCTCAAAGGTTTTGGTTTCAACGTGGCGGGGATGTATGGCTGCCCATGGGCGCATGGCCTTACGAGCGCGTTCGCGACGATCACTGGTCAATTTACGGGGTGGCACGACTAAAACCGGGCATAACATTACCAGCAGCCCAATCTGAGCTCGATTCAATTGCCCGCGGATTACAAAATCAGTATCCCGCCTCCAACGCTCTCATCGGCATGCGCGCCAGCCAGTATAACGAGGAACTGGTGGGGAACATCCGGCCCGCACTGCTGCTCCTGCTGGCGGCAGTCGGATTCGTTCTGCTGATTGCCTGCGTCAACGTGGCCAACCTGCTGCTGGCGCAAGCCACGGTGCGCCAGCGTGAGGTCGCCATCCGCACCGCCCTGGGAGCGCCGTTGAACCGCATTGTGCGCCAGTTGCTCACCGAGAGCGTGCTGTTGAGCCTGCTTGGCGGCGGGGCCGCGCTGGGGCTGGCTTCGTGGAGTTCCAGCCTGATTCTGCGGCTTGGGGGATACCACCTGCCGCGTACCGGGCCGATGATTGACCACGCTGTCCTGTGGTTCACCTTCGGAATATCGCTTCTGGCCGGTATCGGTTTCGGCGTGCTGCCGGCGCTCCGGGCGGCCCGCCAGCCCGCGGCCCTGGACTTGCGCGAGGGCCGCACCTACACCGCAGGGCTGGAGCGCACCCGGCTTCGCTCCGCTCTTATGCTCGCCGAGGTTGCGCTTTCCGTGGTGCTGCTGATTGCCGCCGGCATGCTCATCAAGAGCTTTGCCCGGCTGCGCGGCGTGGACCCCGGCTTCGACGCCCATCACCTGCTTACCGTCGGCATTTCCATTCCTCTAGGCCATTACAAAACGGACGCCGACAAGCTGCGATTCGAACAGCACGCGCTGGAGGAGGTGTCAGCCATTCCCGGCGTGCAGTCCGCCGCCGTGACGCGAGCCTTGCCCATCTACGCCGATGACTGGTCCATGTGGTTCTGGGCGGAAGGCGAAACCCAGCCTGCACCCGGAAAATACCCGCTGACCTACGTGACCCCTGTCAGCCCGGATTACTTCAACACCTTGAAGGTGCCTCTTGTGTCCGGCCGCACCTTTACGGAGGGGGACAATGATCATTCTCTGCCCGTGGTCATCGTGGACGAGACCTTCGCGCGAAAGTACTGGCC
>DATEGM010000301.1:0-5026 GCA_035280085.1 Terriglobales bacterium | reverse complement strand
TACCGGCATCGCCGCCCGCTACTACATGAACCGCAATTTCTACATGAGCGACCCGGATGCCTTTACGGTAACCGGGCAGCTCTTTGCCGAGCGCTCCTGGCATCAGTCGAAGGCGCCGCTCACGCTAAACGAGGCGCAAGTTTCCATCGCCTTGGCGGCAATTGCGGGCGGCATGTTTGAAATCGGCGACGACCTCCCCACCCTGGGCGCGGCTCCCGATCGCCTCAAGTTGGTTGAGAACCGGGACCTGCAGGACATGGTTCGTTTGCAGCGCGCCGCCACGCCGGTGGACCTGATGACCTATCTTCGGGAAGACGAACAGCCAAGTATCTTCCTTTTGCGCGAGGACCAGCGGCAGTCGATGCTGGCCGTCTTCAACTGGACCGAGGTGCCGCGTTCGCACCAGTTGCGGTTGGCGGACCTGGGTTTCTCCAAAACGGCTACACCCAGCGCAACCGATATTTTCGATCCGCAGCACTCCGTTGCTGTCAAAAATGGTGAGTTGCAACTGGACGACCAGCCTGCCCATTCTGTCCGGCTCATTAAGATTGTGGATACCTCGCTGCCGGCGCGTCCCCCTTCAATGGCGGTTCATGTGCCTAGCCACGTTGAGATGGGAGCGGCAGCAAGTTTCTCGGCGACGGATGAAGGCAAGGGCTCGCCCGCCCTGCGATACCACTGGGATTTTGGGGACGGAACATCAGGTCACGGTCCAGTCGTCACTCACGCCTACACCAACACTGGCACCTATACCGCTCATTTGGCGGTGGACGGGCTGGACGGGACCGCAGAGCAAAGAGAGTTTCCGATTGTTGTAGTAGGCACGCCGCAATCTGGCTTTGATGAACGCAATTACCGGCGTTACCAGGACCATCGGCCCTAGATGCTGGTCGTGTTTATCAGCGGCTGCACTACCTGCTCAATCCACGCTTCGCTGTCGCCGGCGGGCACGTCTTTGAACAGCCACCAGTGCTCGATGTGCTCGGCCGTTTCTCCGGGGTTCAACATGCGCAATGGGCCCAGGGTTTCCAGTTCGAGAAAACCGGGTTCGGTATAGGTTTCAAAGTTGCAGCCGAAATCGGGATAAGTTCCGCCACGCTCAACCGCAGCCCGTTTTACGAACAGGTGGCCATTGCGGAAATATGCTGCCCAGCCAGCGGGATTGTAGAGCCCGAGCATCTGCTCCCGGAATCTCGCACCAGGCGCTGCCTCTGTAGTGAGCTGCACATATTGGGTCCCGAACTTCCAGCGCCTGTCTGCCAAATCGGTGTAAGACCAGATGCCGATCACTCCTCCCGGAAGGAGATGCTGTTTGCTCATCGCCTGCCGCGGCGGAAGCGGCAAAATAGCGCGGCCGCCCGCCTCCATGACCGTCAGGGCCCACGGCGCCATCTCGGTGGGGGTGTCTCCCTGATTCGTGATCCGATGCAACAGGGTAAGGCGCGTGCCTTCGCCTGCCAGCCGCACTTCCACCTCCTTCTGCAGCCCGGTTCCTGGAGGCGCGTTCTCCACTGGAGCAATAAACCTGACGCCGTCCCTTCCCTGCACGACCTGCACAGAAAAATTGTCGGGATAATACGTGCGTTCCACTTCCGGCGATACCCACAGGCGGTGTCCGGCATAGCTGTGGTATTGGCCATCACCGGCCAGCCCAACCTGCTCCTCGAACTCATGCAGTTGGTTTTCGCCGCCGGCAAATCCGTAGAAGAGAACGCGCGGGCCGACTTGGGTGAGTACCAGCAGCTCTACCGTCTCGTTTCTGATCCGCGCCACCTTGCCCCACCCGCGGTATTCAATGGTCTCGATTTGGTTCGTCATTCCAGGTCGGAGTTGATAGTAGTACCACAAACACAGTCACCGCGCTGAGCTGCGCCGATGCTCGTTCGGGCGACTATCTGCGTGAAGTGCTTCTTTGCATTCCTTGCTTCAAAAGCTTAGGATTTCCGGTTCATTTCAGGCCGTTGCGGGAGGTATATCGCTTTGCGACTCACTACGCTCATTCTGCTCCTCGCCACTTGGATCACCGTGGCCGCTGCTCAGAAGCAGCAGGCGAACCAGCCCTCCGAACCGGGCGCCAAAAGGTCGCGGCGCGCCCGCCAGGAGAAGCAGGCGGCAACCTCCGGTACCCCGGCCGCAGCCGCTGCCCAGCAGGCGGAGGGTGAGGCCAAAGGACCATGGAAGGCGCTGCAGTACCGCCTCGTAGGTCCGTTTCGCGGCGGGCGCGTGGTGGCCGTCTCCGGCGTGGTGGGCGAGCCCAACATCTTTTACTTCGGCGCGGTCGCGGGGGGCGTGTGGAAGACGACAGATGGCGGCCTGAACTGGACTTCGCTCACCGACAAGGAAAAGGACATGTCGCCTTCCATTGGCGCCCTTGCCGTTTCCGAATCCAATCCCAACGTGATCTATGCCGGTACGGGCGAGGCCTGCATCCGCGGCAACGTTGTGGGCGGCAATGGCGTGTACACATCCATTGACGCCGGCAAGACGTGGAAGGCGGCTGGGCTGACCGACACTCACGCCGTCGGCCGCATCATCGTTGATCCGAAAAATCCGGACCGTGCTTTTGTGGCTGCCCTAGGCCACCCCTTTGCCGACAACGAAGAACGCGGTATCTTCCGAACGCTCGACGGCAGCAAGACCTGGCAGAAGGTGCTCTATAAAGATGCCAAGAGCGGCGGCATTGACGTCACCTTCGCTCCCAGCAATCCTAATCTGCTGTTTGCCGCACTATGGCAGACGCAGCGCACGCCCTGGAGCCTGGATTCCGGCGGCCCCGGCAGCGGCCTCTACCGCTCCAGCGACGGCGGTACTACATGGAAAGAACTGACCGGCCACGGCCTGCCTGACGGGCCGCTGGGACGAATCGGAGTAACCGTTTCCGGCGCCAATCCTAACCGGGTGTGGGCAGTCATCGAGGCAAAGAAGGGTGGCATCTACCGCTCCGATGATGGCGGCGACACCTGGCAACTGATGACCGACGATCACCGCTTCCGCCAGCGTGCGTGGTACTACTCGCACATTTTCGCCGATCCCAAATCGGAAGACACGGTCTACATCCTCAATACTGGCGTTTACCGCTCCCATGATGGCGGCAAGACTTTCGCCCGGATTCCCGCGCCCCACGGCGATAACCACGGTCTGTGGATTGATCCCAGCAATCCCGAGCGCCTCATCAATGGCAACGACGGCGGCGCCACCATTTCCGTGGATGGCGGCAAAACCTGGAGCACGGAATACAACCAGCCCACGGCGCAGTTCTATCACATCACGACAGATAACCGCTTCCCCTACTACATCTACGGCGCGCAGCAGGACAACAGCACCGTGGGCATTGCCAGCGCCAGCCCCGATGGCGTCATTGACCGGCCCGACTGGTACGACGTGGGCGGCGGCGAAAGCGGCTATATCGCGCCGGATCCCACCGACTCGCAAATTGTCTATGCCGGCTCCTACGGCGGCGAGATTACCCGCTACGACCATCGCACCGGCGAGTTGCAGAACATGAATCCGTGGCCAGTGAATCCCATCGGCTGGGGCGCGGCCGACCTGAAGCACCGTTTCCAGTGGACCGAGCCCATCGTGTTTTCACCTCACGATCCACACACCATGTATTTCGCCGGCGAGGTGCTGTTCAAGACCACGAACGGCGGCATGAGCTGGACCATCATCAGCCCCGACCTCACCCGCAACGACAAGAGCAAGCAGCAATCCTCCGGCGGGCCTATCACCAAGGACAACACCGGCGTGGAAGTGTATGGCACCATATTTTCTGTCCTGGAGTCGCCGGTGCAAAAGGATTTGATCTGGGCGGGCAGCGATGACGGTCTGGTTCACCTGACCCGCGATGGCGGCCAGCACTGGGAGGACGTTACCCCCAAGGCGATGCCGGAGTGGGGCACGGTGAGCATGATCGAGGCTTCACCGCGCGACGCCGGTACCGCCTACATGGCAGTCGAACGCCACAAGATGGACGATTTTGCGCCCTACATCTTCAAGACCACAGACTTCGGCAAGACCTGGACGTCTCTGGTGAGCGGAATTCCCGCCGATGACTACGTGCACGCCGTGCGCGTTGACCCGGGCCGACCCGACTTGCTCTTTGCGGGCACGGAAAAGGGGATGTATGTTTCGTTCGACGACGGCGCTAAGTGGCAGCCGCTGCAACTCAACCTGCCGCCCTCGCCGGTAAACGACCTCGTGGTTAAGAACAATGACCTGGTGGTGGCCACCCATGGCCGTAGTTTCTGGGTCCTGGACGACATCACGCCCCTGGAGCAATACAGCGATTCTATCGCCCAGGAAGATGCTCATCTGTTCAGGCCCGCGCCCGCCGGGCACACCATTTTCCGGCCGTCATTCTTCGAGTTGAGCAATGTGGGCAAGAACCCGCCCGGAGGCGCGGTGATTGATTACTGGCTGAAGACCGCCATTAAGCCCGAGGACAAGAAGAAGGATGAAGGCGAAGAGCAGGGAACTGCTTTGCCAGAGAAACCTGCGCCGAAGGTCACACTGGAAATTCTTGATTCCGCCGGCAAGGTCATTCGCAAATTCCCACCCAAAGAGGAAGAAGAACGTCCCACTCCAGACGAACCCTACGGCCAGGAGCATAAACCCGGCAAGCTCACAACTGATGCCGGCTTGAACCGCTTTGTGTGGGATCAGCGCTACGAGGGCGCTGCCAAGGTGGCGCACGCTCCGATCTGGGGCGGCGACACGCGTGGTCCCGAGGCCCTGCCCGGGCATTACCAGGCGCGCCTCACGGTGCTGGGCAAGAGCTACACGGCGCCGCTTGAAATCAAGCCGGACCCGCGTTTGAAAGTGACGCAGGAAGATCTGCAGAAGCAGTTTGACCTGCTCATGAAGATTCGCGACAAGCTGAGCGATCTTGACAACACCATCAACCAGATCCGCGACCTGCGCAGCCAGATCACCGACATCAACAAGCGCCTTAAGGACGATCCGCGCCAGAAAACCATCGCCGATGCCGGCAAAGCGCTGGACAAGAAAATGACCACGGTGGAAGAGG
>DATEGM010000300.1:0-5965 GCA_035280085.1 Terriglobales bacterium | reverse complement strand
TTACGCCGCTGATTACTGCGCTGGCTGCATTCATTGCACGCCCTCGGCTGTTAGACGAATCAAACCGGATTTGGATACCTGGCTCTCGCTCTTGGAGGGCGCTCCAGCCCCCTTACATCCCCCGGCTGAGCTGATCTATCACCTCCGCGGCTTGGCGCAGCTGCTCCACCTGATCCGCGGGCAGTTGGCGCAGCGTTGACGCCAGGCTCTCCACCCGGCGAATGCGCGCCGCCCACAGCAGATCCGTCCCCTTTGCTGTAGCCTCCAGCCGCAGGCGTCGCCGGTCTTCTTTGGTGACATGGCGCCGCACCAGGCCGGCGCGCATCAGCCCGGCCACAATGCGGCTCATGGTGGGTGGACGCACCTGCTCCGCCGCCGCCAGTTCCCCCAGTGAGCGCGGTCCGCCAAACACCAGCACCGAAAGCGCCGAAAGCTGCGCCGGTCCTATCCCGCTTTCCGTATCCCGCGTCCTCACCCGCCGCAGCAGGTGGATGGCGGCCGAGTGCAGCCGGTCAGCCACCACCAGCGCGTCCGGCTCCGGAATTTGCTTGCCTTTCTCCCGCTCCATCAATATAGTTAGCTATGCTAACTAATTTTACGGGGCGCTGCAAGCCCCATCAACGGAGCGCACCATGACCCCAGCCGCCGTCTTCGGGCTCTCGCAGATCGGTCAAATCGCCATTAACGTGCATGACACCGCCCGCGCGGTCGCCTTCTACCGCGATCAACTGGGCATGAAGCTGCTGTTCTCTGCCGGCCAACTCGCCTTCTTTGACGCCGGCGGCATCCGCCTGATGTTGACCCCGCCGGAAAAGCCGGAATTCGACCATCCGGCTTCGATCCTGTATTTCAAAGTGCCTGACATCAGGCAGGCGCACGCCACTCTCAGCCAGCGCGCCGTCAAGTTCGAAGATACGCCCCACATGATCGCCCGTATGCCCGACCACGAGCTGTGGATGACCCATTTCCGCGACTCCGAGAACAACCTGCTCAGCTTGATGTCTGAAGTCCGGCCCTAAGAACGCATTCACCACAGAGACACAGAGGGTCGATCCAGCTTAGGATGTGCGACTTTGAATGTATTGGCGTCTGCGCAGCAACTGAAGTTGACTTTCACTCAGCAAACCCGTCATTCATCAATCTTTCTCTGTGCCTCTGTGTCTCTGTGGTGGACTTTGGGTTTCGCCTGCACCGCCGCTGCCCTTCGCGCAATCTAATCCTGTAGCGTAAAATCATTTGTTTTGTGCTGAACGAAATCCTTACTGGTAGGGAGCACTTCTTTGCCTGATAAGACCTACGATGTTGCCATCATCGGCAGCGGCCCCGCGGGCTATACCGCCGCCATCCGCGCCGGACAGTGGGGCCTGAGCGCCGCCCTCATCGAAAAAGACGCTCGCCTGGGCGGCACCTGCCTGCAGGTGGGTTGCATTCCCACCAAGGCGCTGCTGTTCAATGCCGAAATTTATGACCACATTAAGTCAGCCGGGGAACTGGGCTTGGAGCTTTCTGGCGCGACCAAAGTCAACTGGCCGGTCATCCAGCAGCGCAAGGACAAAATCGTCACCAAGCACACCAAGGGCTTGGAATTCCTCATGCGCAAGAACAAGGTAGAGGTCATCTCCGGCTACGGCCGCCTCACCGGCCCGGCGCAGAATGGCGTCTTGAGTGTGGAAGTCGCTGGCCAAGGCGGGGAAAGCAAGTCCATCAAGGCCAGGAATGTCATCGTGGCCACCGGCTCTTCTGCTCGCATGCTGCCCGGCCTGGAGCCAGATTCCCGCGTGCTCACCAACATCGAAATCCTCGCCATCAAAGATATTCCCAAGTCGCTCATCATTGTGGGCGCGGGCGCCGTAGGCGTGGAGTTCGCCTCCATTTACCGCTCCTTTGACGCTGAAGTCACCATCCTCGAGATGCTCCCCCGCATGGTGCCGGTGGAAGACGAGGACATTTCCAAGGAACTGGCCCGCGCCTATCGCAAGCGCGGTATCAACTTCCACACCAGCGCCAAGGTGGAGAAGGTAGAGAAGACCAAAACCGGCGTGGCCGTCACCTTCACCGCTGACGGCAAGCAGCAGAAACTGGAAGCGGAGAAGATCCTCATCGCTGTTGGCCGCAAGCCCAACACCGAAAACGTCGGCCTCGATAAGGTCCCCCGCGTGCAGGTCGACCGCGGCTTCATCAAGGTAAATGAATGGATGCAAACGGGCGAGCCCGGCATCTACGCCGTAGGCGACATCGTTGCCGGCCTGCCCCAACTCGCACATTCAGGCATGATGGAAGGCATCGTTGCGGTGGCCACCATTGCCGGCAAGCCGGCCAAGCCCGTGGACCCGCTTAAAATCCCTAACTGCACCTACTGTGAGCCGCAGATCGGCAGCGTCGGCCTCAGCGAGGCCAAGGCCAAAGAGCGCGGCATCGAGGTCAAGATCGGCAAGTTCCCCTTCACCGCCAACTCCAAAGCCAGCATCGTGGGCAAGCACGAGGGCTTCATCAAGGTAGTGGCAGACGCCAAGTACGAGCAGATCCTGGGCGTGCACATCATTGGCCCTTCGGCCACTGACCTCATCGCCGAGTCGGTTGCCGCCATGGAGCTGGAAGCCACGGCCAAGGACCTGATGTGGACCATTCACCCGCATCCAACTTTGGCGGAGGCCATGGGCGACGCCGCCAGCAGCGTGGAGAATCTGTCTATCAACATCTAGCTACGGATGGCGCGAATAGGGATAGCAGTCAGCACTCAGCCATCAGCATTCAGCCCTGGACTTTGATGATCAGCCGGTACGCTTCGTATCAGGGCATGACTTCAGTCAGGCCGTACTCGGCTTCTACAAACTCCGGCTTTAGCCGCCGGTTGGTTTCCCAGCGCCTGAAGGCGAGTCTCTTCGGTCGGTGTATCGGTACTGCTAAAGCCATACCCTGATACGAGGCTCTTTTCTGAAGTTGCATGTGCGCTCGTATTCACTCCCGCTGCCACGAAGCATTAGAATTAGGTTTGAATCGGTACTTATCCGCGTAAATCCGTGGCTAGGCTTCTAATCTGTGGCCCATAATTTGATCTCCGTCGTCCAACTCGGCACCATTCACTACGCCACCGGCCTGCGTCTGCAGCAATCGCTGGTGGAGATGCGCAAGTCCGGCCAGGTGGGAGACGTGCTGCTCCTGCTGGAACATTCCCCCGTCATCACCCTGGGCCGCAACGCCCGCCGCGAGAACCTGCTGGCCTCGCCGGAGTTGCTGGCTGAGAAAGGCGTGGAGTTGTTCGAGTGCGACCGTGGCGGCGACATCACTTTCCACGGGCCGGGGCAGCTGGTCGGCTATCCCATCTTTGACCTGCGCGGTTTCCAGCCTCGCATTGGCGCGGTGGAGTTCGTGCGCCGCCTGGAAGACGTGCTGATCCGTAGCTGCGCCGACTTCAGCGTTGCCTGTGAGCGCGTCAAAGGCCTGACCGGCGTCTGGACCACCAAGGAACATGTGGGCACGGGGCTTCGCCCTCCCTCTGCTCCCGTCATCTTGAGCGAGGGGCGGGCAAACCAAACCCGCCCCGAGTCGAAAGACCTTGTGTTTCCTGATCAGGCCAAGATCGCCGCCATCGGCGTTCACATCTCTCGCGGCGTCGCCTCGCACGGTTTTGCCCTGAACGTGAACACCGATCTCGACTACTTCAACCTCATCGTGCCCTGCGGCATCGTGAGCAAGCCGGTGACCTCTCTGGAGCAGGAAACTGGAGCGCAGATCAACCTCGACGAGGTCGCCCGCTCCGTCGCCGGGCACTTTGCTCAGGTCTTTGCTAGCGATGTACAGTGGGTGGACACGCTGGACGCGCTGCTGGGCCGCAAAGTGGGGGTGCCCATGCAACCTCCGGCGGAGTTGCGCCAACTGCGTGGCGAAGAAGAAATCTTTCGCGCCTAGGTTTTTAGTTTTTGCAAGCGCAAGTTTCTTTTTCATATGTCATCTTTTTCATATGTCATCCTGAGCGGAACCACCCGATTCGCTCGCGAATCGGGTGGTGGAGTCGAAGGACCTTGCGCTGCGCGTGCCGTAGGCACGCGACGAGAGTAGCCCGCCGCTTTAGTGGCGGGAACTGGGGCATGGTTCGAGTTCCCGTATGGACCACATGATAGGAGCCCGCCACTTCAGTGGCGGGAATTGGGGCATGGTTGGAGGTCCCGTAGGGACCACATGATAGTAGCCCGCCACTTCAGTGGCGGGTTGGCGGAGAGAGTCGAGGCGAGTCCCGTAGGGACGACTGAGATTCGCGCGTCATTCCATGTCGAAGAAAAATTCTAAGTCAAAGCGTTCCTCGTCCAACGGCCGCCGCGCCCCTGGCGCGAACGGCAACCTGTCCGCCGAGCGCCGCTACTCAATCCCCGACTACCGCCTGGAACGCTTCGACTGCGTGGTTCGTCAGGTCGCCTCCGATAACGGTGTGCGCTACGAAATCACCGGGGACCTCAGCGCCCCCGTCCCGCCCATTCGCGAATCGAAATACCTGAAGCCCCAGCACTGCCTCGACATTTATCGCTGGATGCTCCTCAACCGCAAAATGGAGCAGGCGCTGGAGAACCTCTATAAACAAGGCAAGGTGGTGGGCGGCGTCTACTTCGGTTTGGGCCAGGAGGCCTGCTCCTGCGCCTCCGCTTACGCGCTGCGCCCGGAAGATTGGCTGGCGCCCATGATTCGCAATCAGGGCTCGCTGCTGGTGCGCGGCTTCTCCGCCCGCGACGTGATGATGCAGTACATGGCCAAGGCCGGTTCCCCCACCTTCGGCAAAGACGCCTCCTCCCATTTCGGCGACGTGCAGAAGCGTAATGTGTGTGCTCCCATCTCCACCCTGGGCGACCTGATTCCGGTGATGGCGGGCGTGGCTTTGGGTGCGCGCCTGCAGGGTCGCAACATCGTGGCGCTCACCTACATTGGCGATGGCGGCCAGTCTACTGGCGTCACTTACGAGGGCCTGAACTTTGCGGCGGTACAGAAGCTTGGCCTGGTGCTCATCGTGGAGAACAACCTGTGGGGCTACTCCACGCCTTCCGACATGCAGTTCCGGGTGAAGGACCTCGCCGAGCGCGCCATCGCCTACGGTATTCCCGGGGTGATTGTGGACGGCACCGACGCCTGCCAGGTTTATGACGTCGTTCACGAGGCCTGCGAGCGCGCCCGCCGCGGCGAAGGCCCGACCCTTGTCGAAGCCAAAATGATGCGCATGAAAGGCCACGCCATTCACGACGCCGCCGAGTACGTGCCCAAGCCTCTGTTCGAGTACTGGCGCAAGCGCGACCCCATTGCCCGCCTGGAAAAATTTCTGCTGGAAAAGAAGTGGCTCACCGCGAAGCAAAATGAGGAGTTGATCGCCGGTGTGGATCGCGAACTCGAATCCGACCGCGAGTTTGCCGTCAACTCGCCCATGCCCGAACCGGAGAAGACCCCGCAGAACGTTTACTGTGAGGGCTGTCACGAGGTGAGACCGAAATATGGCGCGCCCAAGGCTCGGTCGGGCACAGGCAAAGCGTCACCCAAGCAAAGCGAAGCGGCGGTGCATCTGCGGTGAGCAGGGGTCAGCATTTGGCAATTAGGGAGGCTCTGATTGGGTCTATCTCGGTCATCCCGAGCGCAGCAGAATTGCCTATTTTCAGGCAATTCTGCGGAGTCGAGGGACCTTGCGTTTGTTGTGCCGCATTTAAGCAGGGCTTCCTTCGTGCTTCGTAGGTTCGATTCATGTCCCTGCGTTGCGAAGTCGGGTGTGGAAAATCGCCGAAGCGGTGGCCTGTAGATTTGATTCGTGTTTGGAGCAGAGACCCCGCGACTGGGGCGAACACATGATCCGTGTACTGGGAAATACCTTCGTGGATCAACATTGCTCCAGCCCGCAGCGAACGGTGTGGTGAGACCTACTGCTCCAGCCCGCAGCGAACGGTGTGGTGAGACCTACTGCTCCAGCCCGCAGGGCGAAACCGCTTTTAGCCCA
>DATEGM010000299.1:0-4116 GCA_035280085.1 Terriglobales bacterium | reverse complement strand
CCCGATGCTTCGCTCGACCTGGTAACCGCCGCGTTCGGTTTTCGCAACTTAGCAGACTACGATAGCGGCCTGCGGGAGATCGCCCGCGTGTTACGGCCGGGAGGCGAGGCGGGCATTCTCGATTTCGGCGAGCCGCGCGGCTTCATCGGCGCCGCCTATCGTCTCTATTTTCGCCGCGTATTGCCGAAGATTGGAACCTTGATCTCGGGTGTGAAGGGACCATACCAGTATCTGCCGGCTTCGGTGGAGCGTTTTCCCGCGCCTGGGGAGATGCTGGAGCGCATGCGCGCCGCTGGCTTCCGCGAAGCCTCCTGGACTCCATACACCTTCGGCATCGCCGGGCTCTACCGCGGTAAAAGATAGATCAGAACATCGTGGCGCGGGCGCCCCCGCCCGCGAAACGTCTTCCGCAGAAAGGCGTCATGCTGAACCGCTTCAGCGGTGAAGCATCTCGCGTGCACTGCCACTTTATTTTTAATTCAGGAGGGACAATCTTGATTTCGCACGCTGAGTGCGATTCGAAGAACCTGAATGCGGCTTCGCTTCCTGCCTCAGCTTGCCGAGCGTGCCGGCGGTTCGGCGGCCCGGGTCCGCCGCAGTTCAGCCCTGAAGCTGTCTTCCAGCGCCTGCTCGATGGTGAACTGTATCACCTGCTCGTACTCGCTGCCCAAAAAAGAGCGCAGGCGGGAGGTGTCCATGGTGTAGCTGCCCGTCATGTATGGAACCACTTCCGGCGGAATTCCCGAGATATTCAATCGCCACAGCGCGCGCAAAACAGCGCCAAACAGCAGGCGGCTGGGCACCGGCAGGAAGCGGTTGCCGGATCGCCGAATGCATTCGCCCACCGCCAGCGGCTCGCCGCGGCCGGCCACATTCAGAATGGTGAGTTGCGGATCGCGCGCCGTGCGCCGCAAAATGTGCGCGATCAGCCGCGCCACGTCGTCCACGTGCACGAACTGGAACGGGTTCTCGCGGTAGCGCCGCCCCAGCGGCAGCATGCAAGGCAGGCGCCTGCCCTTTTCCCGCCAATGTGCCGCCCGCGCGCTGCTGCCCGTCGGCGTGCCCCGGAAAGCGCCCAGCAGATAGTTGTTCACAGTGGCGCCGGCATAGATGTGCGGCCGCAGGATGTAGGTGCGGCAACCGTAGAGTTCGCGCGCCCGCTGCTGCGCTACCAGGTCCGATTCCCGCTTGTGAATGGCATAGGGCAAGGTGTGTCCGCCGAGGGGGAAGTCTTCCTTCACCTGCCCAGGCAGATCGGAGCCATATGCGGAAACGCTGCTGAGAAAAATGAACTTGCGAACCAGGTCGTGCTCCCGGTTGACCTCGGTAATGGCTTCCATCACCCGCGCCGTGCCGGCCACGTTGATTTGCCACATGCGTTCCACTTCGATAACGCCGGTGCGCACCGGGTCAATCACAAACGCCAGGTGGACCACCGAGGTGGCGTCAGTTGCGCGCAGCAATTCGATCAACTGCACCGTGCTGGCTTCTCTGCCCAGATCAACGGCGGCAAAGCGGGCCAGACCGCCGGAGGCGGGCGGTTTCATGTCCACACCCGCAACCGCAAAATCCGGCAACTGGGGAAGCAGACGCATCCCCAGATTGCCGGCGATACCCGTGATCAGTACGGTGGGCCGTGCCTCAGGCATGGTTGAAAGCTACTTCTGAGGCGGCGTCCCCGGCTTCCCGGCGGGCGGCAGCTTGGGGGCTGCTGTTCCCCCGCGCTGCGGCGCCGGGCCGGCGAAATAGGCCTGGTTCAGTTCCGGTTTCACGGAGCCGATCATGGCTTCCATCTGCTGGCGAAACGTTTGCTGCTGCAGCAGGTTGCGAATTTCCCCTTTCGCCTGCTCCAAGGGCACCATCTGCTTGGAAACCACCTTGTAGATGTAATATCCGCCGGGGTCGTCCAGCAGTTCCGATACCTGCCCAGCCTGCAGTTCGAACACCTTCTGATGGTTGGTGGGCAGTCCTTCGCGCGTCAGCTTGCCCAAATTGACGTTGGGCGACTGCGACTTGATGCCGGCAGCCTCGAACGCCTGCTGCTGCAGCTTCTGGAAGTCGCCGCCCCCCGCCGCGTCGGTGTGAATTTTTTCGGCCACCGCCTTCATGGCCGCTTCATCGGCAGCCGTGTCCACCTTGGGCGGAGACGTGGCGCCGGCTTCCGGTGCATGCTGTTTTGATTTTGGAATGAAGATCCGCAGCAGCTCCACTTGCTGGAAGCGGCTGGGATTGTCCTGATAATACTTCGTGACCTGCGCGTCGGAAACGTTACCCGCTTTTTTCTGGATGCTGCGGGTCAAATTCTGGGCCAGCAGCTGCAGGGTGGCAAAGCGCATCATTTCCTGGAACTGCGGTTCCTTGTCCAGCCCCATGGCCCGGGCTTTCTGGGCGAACAAGAGCAGGCGGGGATAAGCTTCCGCCAGCTGCTTCTTCGTGGGCAGCGGCATCTGCGGATTAAGCGCATCGGCCAGCTTCTCAAACTGCGCCCGCGTGATCACGGTCTTGCAGCCGGCCGGGCTGGCGGGCTTGGCCGCCGCTTTGACGGTACCGGTTTTGCCGGCCGCGGCCGGGGACGGGCATAGTCCCTGGATAGTTATCACCGCCGCCGTGGGCGGAACCTGACTGGACGGCACCTTGGGCGCTGGTACTTCGTCGTCATCTTGCCGTGCGCCCTGTTGCGCAACGGCGGTCAGTTTTGCTCCCGGCCGCGCGGATGTGGCCGGCGCCGCCTGGCCCAGCGCCAGCGGGGTCAACAACAGCAGGCTCAGCCAACGATAATGCTTCACTTGAAACCTCCGGTGGAATGTCGTTCAGAAATCCTAGCATACAGGGTGGGCAGGCGCGCTGTGACGCGCCCGGTTGCGGAACCTAGCGGCCCGGCGGCAGCCACACCTCGGCGCCGCCGGAAACCGGGGAACTGAGCACGTGCGGCGTGATGACCACCATCAACTCGTCATCTTCCATCTGCTTGTTGTTGGAACCCATCACCTGGTTTACGCCCGGCAACTGCGCCAGGCCCGGGATGCCGCTCAGGCTCCTCTGGTCGGTGGTGGAAACCGAGCCCACTACCACTCCCGGCTCGCCGTTTTCGAGGGTAATCATGCCCTTGTACTCGCGCTGGGAAATCACCGGCACTCCGTTGAAGCTCTGCCCCAGCAGACTGCGCAACTGCATTTCCATATCCAGGGTCACGCTGGAAGTGCCGTGAATGGCGGGCTTGGCTTTAATCGTCAATCCCAGGTCCTCGTAGGAGAAAGAGGGAAATGGGGTCTGGAAAGAGCCGTTGGCAATCACCTTGGAGAGCGCCGGGCTGTTCAAAATCGGAGCAAAGCTGGCGTTGAGAATGGGATAGCGCTCGCCCACGCGCAGGGTAGCGGGATCAGATTGCGAAGCGTGCAGCATCACGTGCTGCAAGGTGCTCACCGAAGACTGATTGTCGGAAAACGCAGCGCTCACCTGGGGAATGGTCAGCCCCATCAGGGTCAGACCGCCGCCGAAGGTGGCGAAAGGCTGGGAAAAGATTCCGCCCGCCTGATTCTGAAGTTGCGCCAGCAGCCCCTGGAGCGCCTGGCTGTTGGCGGCGTTGATGCCGCCGCTGGCGATGAACTGGTTGATGAGCTGCTGGATGTTTTGCCCACCCAGCAGCGCGAGCGCCCCTGCCGGAATGTTGAACATCTTGAACTGCAGCGGGATATTCAAACCCAGGGCGTGAGTCAGGTTGCTGCTCACCTGGTAGAGCTTGATGTCGAGCAGCACCTCCGGACGCTGCTCATCCAGGCCTTCGAGCAGGCGGGTGGCGGCTTGCAGCACCTCCAGCGGAGCGCGCACGGTGAGGGTGGAGGTGGCCGGCTGCTGCGAGACAAAGCGGATCTCAAACAGCACCCGCAGCAGGTTCACCACATCGTTGAGCTGCTGTGGCGTTGAGGCATTGGGGATGTATATGGTGCGCAGCGCCATGCGGTCGAACTGGCGATGGTTCTGCGGCGTGTCGGTTGCGACGATAATTTGTTTGTCCGAAAGCGGCGCCCAGAAGGTGTGGGTGACGGCGCCCGCCGCCTGCATGGCGGTAGCAAAATTCACGTTATCAATGTCGAAATTGACGCGCCGCGAGGCCAC
>DATEGM010000298.1:0-4330 GCA_035280085.1 Terriglobales bacterium | reverse complement strand
AGCTGGTACTCGCGGCCCAGCGAAGTGCCGAAAATTCCAGGGTCATCGGAATTGAGGGTCACCATGATCCCGGTATCGAAGTACATCTTCAGCGGGTGCTCCTGCAGGGTGCGGCAGCAGTTCGTGCGCAGGTTGCTGGTGACCGCTATCTCTACCGGGATTTGCCGCTGTACGAGTTCGGCCATAAGTTCGCGGTCGTACCACGCCGTCAGCCCGTGGCCAATGCGCTCCGCCTTCAGGTTCATTGCACCCCAAATGGATTCCGGCCCGGTCGTTTCGCCGGCATGGGCCACAACATGCAGCCCGTGTTCGCGCGCATACGCAAAGGTGTCGCGGAACAACTCGGGACCGGCGCGGCGCTCGTCGCCTCCAATTCCGAAAGCCACCACATTGCGGTCGCGATAGCGCGCTGCGGCCTCGGCAACGCGCTGAGCGCGTTCCGGGCCGAAATGGCGGGTAGCATCAAAAATCCATTGCAAAGACAGGCCAAAGTCGCGTTCACCTCGCGCCCGGCCGCGCTCCAGCGCCTCAAAGATGGCGTCGAAGTCCTTGCCCTGCCAGTGGCACACGCCCACGGAAACGTAGACCTCGGCGTGCAGCACGTTTTCCGAACGGAGCCGCTGCATCAGCCGGTAGGTGATCAGCTCCCAGTCTCCCGGCGTCTGCAGATGTTCGGTTATTGCCTTGAACGCCATCAAAAAAGCGTTGAAGTCGTGGTACTCGTAAAGCCGCTCTACCTCTGCCAGTTCAGCGCCGGGCATGCCGTGTCGCTGGCGCAATTCCACCAGCGTTGCCGGTTCAACCGAGCCTTCCAGGTGCAGGTGCAGTTCGGCCTTGGGGAGGGACAGGACGAAAGGGCTGGGCGGGGCCAGTTTGTAGTCGAAGGTGATCTGCTGGCCGGAGCTCATATCCGATTTGACTTGGCGAACTCGCTGTGATGCCGGCTGTAGAGGAAGTAGATGGTCAGGCCAATGGCCAGCCAGACAAAGAAGCGCAGCCAGGTAATGACCAGCAGCCCGCTCATCAGGCCCACGCAGAGCACAACAGAGATCAGCGGGAACCAGGGTACCAGCGGTACCTTGAAGCCGCGCTGGCGGTCAGGCTGGGTGCGCCGCAGCACAATCACTCCCAGCGAAACCAGAAGGAAAGCAAACAGCGTGCCAATGTTGGAAAGGTCAGCAGCCTCGCTCACCGCAAATATGCCTGCTGGAATTCCCACGGCAAAGCCGGCGATCCAAGTAGAAAGGTGCGGCGTCTTGAACTTCTTGTGCACCGCGGAAAAGAGCTTGGGGAACAGACCGTCACGTGACATGGCGTACCAGATGCGCGCCTGTCCGTACTGGAAGACAAGCAGCGACGAAATCATGCCCATGAGCGCGCCGATGATAATGACCGCCTGCGACCATTTATTGGCGGCCAGGTGCTGCAGCGCATAGGCCACCGGCGCCTGCGCCGCTTCGCCGGAGACGAACGTCGGGTACTTCATCATGCCCAGCAGAACAATGGAGACGCCCACGTAAAGAATAGTGCAGACAATCAGCGACCCGATGATGCCAATGGGCAGGTCGCGCTGCGGATTGCGCGCCTCCTCCGCCGCGGTGGAGACCGAATCAAATCCTATGTAGGTAAAGAACACAATGGCTCCTCCGCTGACTATGCCGGCAAAGCCGGAGGGCGCGAACGGCTTCCAGTTGCCGGGATGCACCAGCATGCCGCCGATGACCAGGAAGGTGAGGATGGCGCCGATCTTAATCGCCACCATCACGTTGTTGGCTTCGGCCGACTCGCGCACCCCGCGCACCAGCAGCACGGTGAGGATGAACACGATAAGGAACGCGGGAATGTTGAAGTAGGCGCCCGTCCAGTGGCCGGCATCCCACACCGGCGTAGACCACTTGTCCGGCAGGTTCAGCCCGAATGACGCCAACTGCGCCTTGGTGTAGGCGCCGAAGCCGATGGCTACCACCACATTGCTGACCACGTATTCCAGGATCAAGTCCCAGCCGATGATCCAGGCAAAGATCTCGCCCAACGTGGCGTAGGAATAGGTATAGGCGCTGCCGGCGATGGGAATCATCGAGGCCAGCTCGGCATAACATAGCCCGGCGAAGCTGCAGGCAAAGGCTACCAGGAGAAATGAAATCGCGATGGCGGGTCCGGCCGCCGGGCGACCGTGCATGAGCACGCTGGCGGTATTGCCGTGGCGCACCAGGCCGATTATCAGGTCCATAACCTGGGCGTGCAGGATGGAGGGCACGGTGAAGTTTTCGCCCGCCGCCGCCGTGCCCGTGAGCACGAAGATGCCAGAACCGATGATGGCGCCGATGCCCAGCGCCGTCAGGCTCCAGGGGCCCAGCGTCTTTTTAAGCCGGTGTTCGGGCTCTTCCGCTTCGGCGATCAGCTTGTCAATGGATTTCTTGGCAAGCAGTTGGCTGCCCTGCCGGGCAGCCGGAGGTTCCTTGGCTTCCTTCGTGGTCGTCTGTGCCACTGTGCTCCTGTGGGTGTAGCGCCGGCGTCCCGCCAATTGGCAACGCCGGAATGGACTCTGAAAATCTTTCGTCTTGCTGGGCCCGTATCAGGGCACGACTTCAGTCGTGCCAATTAGAGTTCGTTTCTAGACCGGCTTTAGCCGCTGTGCGGTTCACCGCGCCTGAAGGCGAATTCATTTAGGGCCAGTACGGCACGGCTACAACCATGCCCTGATACGAACTTCCCGGCTAAACTCATATTTGCTAGACACAGGCTGAGTCAGGGCGGCGCAGGGCGGGGCAGAGCCCCGCCTCCACACAGTTTTTTACCGTTTCGCCTGGCCGCGCGCCATCTTCTTCATCTTGCGCTTCTTGGAACCGCGGGCGTAATCCCTCTTCTTCTTGGGATTCTTCTGCTCCCGTTCCTTGCGCTTGGCCCGCTTTGTTTTCTTGCGCTCTTCTTTGCTCAGCTTCTTAGTATTTGCCATGAGTGCGTCTTTCTCTCCGTTGAATTATGATCTCCGGCTTTCCCCTGAATATCCACCTTGCGTCATCCTGAGCGCCTTCAGGCCCGAAGTATCTCGCGTGCATAACCGTGCGCTGCACTGCACGCCAGATGCTTCGGAGCTGAAGCTCCTCAGCATGACTCCGATGAAAGCCTAAGCCGACGCCAACCAGTTCCGACCAACTACTAACTACCAGCTACCAACTACTGGCTGACTCCTGACTCCCGACTCCCGGTTCTAAGCCTTTTCCAGCTGCGCGTACTTCTCCACCAGCTTTTTCAAGCCAAATCGAGGGAATTGTACAGTAATCTTAGCTTCTTCACCTTCTCCTTCGCGCTTGAAGACGGTCCCCTCGCCATATTTAGGGTGGCGTACCCTCTGCCCCGGGCGAAATCCCCGCGCTCCGCTTGGGGGAGGCACCTCAACCTTGGGTCGGGAGAACTTTTTGCCCCGCGAAGCAAAGAACTCGGCAATGTTGTCTATTGAGTTATAGGTCGGCCCGCCGTAGCTGGTCTTGCGCTGCCCTCGGGCACTTTTCGCGCCGCCCGAGCCCGAATTCCAGGCCAGACTTTGGTCCTCATCCTCATAGGCGTAATGAAAGTCGCCGGCGTACGGACGGGTCTCCGCCCTGTCCTGGGCGGTAGGAAGCCCCGCCCCCACACGCGCCCGGCGCGGCGAACCTACGTCTTCCAGCAAGTGCGGCGGCACTTCCTCCAGGAACCGTGAAGGTATGGCGGCCTCGGGCAGGTCGGTACCATAGCGGCGGCGGTATTGGGCCCGGGTGAGAATAAGCGCATTCATGGCGCGGGTCATGCCCACGTAGCACAGCCGGCGCTCTTCCTCGACGTCGTCTGGGTTGATCAGCGTGCGCGAGTGGGGAAACAGCCCCTCTTCCAGCCCGCACAGAAATACCAATGGGAACTCCAGGCCCTTGGCCGAATGCAAGGTCATGAGGGTGATCTGCTGTCCGGCTTCGTATTGGTCGGTGTCGCTGACCAGGGCGGCGTGGTCGAGAAACTGATCCAGGGTTTCCCCCCGGTCGCGTGAATCCATGGCCGCATTTACCAGTTCGCGAATGTTCTCAGTGCGGGAGAGCGCTTCGGGCGTTTCCTCTTCTTCCAGCTTGCGAATGTAACCGGTGCGGTCAATCAGGAATTTCAAAATTTCGGCGGTGCTGGCCGGGCCGCCAGGTGTGCGGAAACCATCGTTGTCCGTTAGTCGTTCATCGTTGGCAAGATCCTCGGCTGCGGGCTCTTGGCCGTCCTGCGTAGCGCCAGCATCTTGACCGCTGTCCTGGGCGCGTCCCGCCCCCGGTTCTTCCGTATCCTCCTCCATCCCGAAGTCGAAGGAGATATC
>DATEGM010000297.1:0-2589 GCA_035280085.1 Terriglobales bacterium | reverse complement strand
CCGAATCGGCCACAGGGCCTTTGTATGCCGTGGTTACGCCTCAGCCCTCGCAATTTGAGGTGGAAGTGATGGACACAAACGGAAATGTGTATGTGCAGCTGAAAGGCTATCGCACCGTCGCCCTTCCGCAGGGAGTTGATGCCAATGCTTTGAAAGCACTGCAAGCCCTAACGTCGTTGCAGACTGCCGCCTGATCCCGCGCGGATTCGACAGCAGGAAATTCGAACCGGTTGGGGGCTTTATGCAGATCGAGTTTCAGCGCGTCGCTATAGTCAATCGTGGCGAGCCCGCCATGCGCTTCATCCATGCGGCTCGCGAGTTCAACCACGAGCATGGGACTTCACTGCGCACCATCGCGCTATTCACGGAGCCCGACAGCCGTTCCCTTTTTGTGCGCGAAGCCGACGAGGCTGTATTTCTTGGGCCCGCACAGTTGATGGATCCAGCCACGGGCGAGCTTAAGAGCAGCTATGTGAACTATCAGCGCTTGCAACAGGCATTGCAGAGCGCGCGGGCTGAGGCGGTTTGGGCGGGCTGGGGCTTCGTGGCTGAGCACGCCGAATTTGCCGACCTCTGTCGCAGTATGAGGATCATATTTATAGGTCCAGACGCCGCGGCGATGCGGCTGCTCGGCGACAAAATCTCCTCCAAAATGCTGGCCGAGCGGGCACAGGTGCCGGTGGTGCCCTGGAGCGGAGGAGCGGTTGAAACACTCGCGGAGGCCGAACTCCAGGCGGACCGCCTCGGATATCCCTTGCTCATCAAGGCGACCGCTGGCGGGGGCGGACATGGCATCCGCCGGGTAAATTCGCCCGCACAGCTGTCCACTGCCTTTGCCGGCGCCCGCTCGGATGCCTGTAAGGCTTTCGGCAATCCAACTGTGTTCCTTGAGCAGTTGGTGCACGGCGGACGTCACGTTGAAGTCCAAATCATCGCCGACCATTACGGCACCACCTGGGCGGCCGGCGTGCGCGACTGCACCATCCAGCGCCGCCATCAGAAAATACTCGAAGAATCGCCTTCGCCGGCGCTTTCGGCACAAGCGGACACTGAGTTGCGTGACTCGGCAGTGCGTTTGAGCAAGGCTGCGGGGTATCACAATGCCGGCACTGTGGAATTTTTGTACCAGCCCGATAGCCACCGGTTCCTGTTTATGGAGATGAATACCCGTCTCCAGGTTGAACATCCGGTAACCGAGTGCACCACTGGGCTGGACCTGGTCAAATTGCAGATTTATGTAGCCGCTGGCAGACGTCTGGGCGCCGCCCCCCCACTGTCAACTGGGCACGCCATCGAAGTGCGGCTCAACGCCGAAGATCCCAATGCCGCCTTCGCTCCCGCCCCCGGCGTCGTGGAGCGGTTCAGGATTCCGACCGGGCCTGGCGTACGCATTGACACCGGCCTGGCGGAAGGCGACACCGTCTCGCCGCAGTTCGATTCCATGATCGCCAAAATTATCGGCTACGGGCAGAACCGCAGGGAAGCCCTCTCCCGCCTGCAGCGGGCGCTTCGTCAGGGAGTTGTCGTTATTCGGGGCGGAGCCAGCAACAAGGCGTTCCTTTCGGAACTGCTCGCGCGCGACGAGGTTCAGAAGGGGGAAGTTGATACCGGCTGGCTGGACCGTCTGGCCGGCAATGGCAATCATGTTTCGCGCTACTACGCCGAAGTGGCCCTGCTCCAGGCCGCAATAGAAGCTTGTGATGCAGAGTTGGCGATTGAGCAGAAGCAGTTTTACGCCACGGCGCTTCGCGGGCGGCCTCAAGTCCGCCGCGAGATTGGCCGTACCGTGACCCTCCGCTATCAGGGGCATTCCTATTCCCTGCAGGTGTACCGCCTTGACCCTAACTCGTACCGCGTGGAGGTGGATGGAACTTGCATCCATGCCCGCAGTGAACGCCTCGACTCTTTCGAATACTGGCTGACCACATGCGGGCGGCGCTTCAAGATTATTTCCGTGGCGGAAGAATTGAACTACCGCATCGAAGTAGACGGCGTTTCCCATTGCATTGATCGTCATGAGGGCGGCATGGTCCACGCCATGGCTCCCGCCGTAGTGGTGTCCATTGCGGTTAAGCCGGGAGATATGGTTGCGGCCGGTGATCGCGTCGCCGTGCTGGAGGCGATGAAGATGGAGATGGAGGTGGTGGCTCCATTCTCCGGCAAAGTCTGCCAGATACTGACCATACCCAATGTGCAGGTTGACGCGGGAACGCCCCTGTTACAGATAGAACCAGCAGAAGGCGAGCACGGAAGCCACATCGCGCAGCGGATTGCGTTTCCCCCGCTGGTCGCCCCCGAAAAGGCTGAACCGGCCGCGGATTCGTTCACCAGCCTGGAGTCACTGCGGCAATTGATGCTTGGCTTCGATGTGGAACCTTCCCAGACTGCAAGCCTCCTTTCCGCCTGGAGTCGCAGTGGCGCTGCGTACGCGGGCAGCGTTGAGTTCACGCGGCGTGAAGACGAAATCCTTCACATCTTTGTGGATATCTGCTCTCTCTTTCATCGCGAGCCCAATGTGGATAGCACCATTGGTGCGGAGCAGCCCAGCGCGGAACTGCAATTATTCACCTTCTTGCGGACCTTGGACAC
>DATEGM010000296.1:0-2895 GCA_035280085.1 Terriglobales bacterium | reverse complement strand
CCGCTATAGCTTCTGCTGCGGCTGGGCTGACTTCCACGGCAACGGCTGGCCCGACCTCTACGTCGTGAATGATTTCGGCCGCAAGAACCTCTACCGCAACAACGGGGACGGCACCTTCACCGATGTCGCGCCCCAGGCCGGAGTTGAAGACACGGGCGCGGGCATGGGAGTCTGCTGTTTCGATTACGACAACGATGGCGCCCAGGACCTGTACGTTGCCGATATGTGGACCGCCACGGGCGAGCGCATCTCAACCCAGGACGTTTTTCAGAAGAAGGCGCCGGCACAGGTGCGTGCTCTCTATCGCAAGCACGCCATGGGCAATTCGCTTTTTCGAAACATCGGGGACGGCAGCTTTCGCGACACTACCTCCTCGGCGGGAGTGGGCATGGGCCGCTGGTCCTGGGCGTGCGATACCTGGGATTTCGATCACGATGGCTTCCTCGACCTCTATATCGCCAATGGCATGATCTCCGGCCCCTCGCGCCAGGACTTAAACAGCTTTTTCTGGCGGCAGGTGGTGGCCAACTCTCCTCTGCAGGCCAGGACTAACCAGGTTTACGAACAGGGCTGGGATGCTCTCAACGAGCTCATTCGCTCGGACGGCACCTGGAGCGGCTACGAGCATAATGTGTTTTACGCCAACAATGGGGACGGGACTTTCTCGGATGTCTCGGCGGCCGTGGGGCTCGATTTCCTCGAAGACGGCCGGGCCTTCGCGCTGGCCGATTTCGATCACGACGGCCGGCTGGAAATATTCCTGAAGAATCGCAATGCTCCGCAGCTGCGCGTGCTGCGCAATGTAATGCTGTCTCTGCCGCCATCCATCGGTTTCCGTCTGCGCGGCACTCGGAGCAATCGCGATGCCATCGGCGCTGTGGTCACGTTACGCGCCGATCTGGGGCAACAGACACGCCAACTGCAGGCCGGCTCCGGATTCCTCTCTCAGCATACTAAGGAAGTTTTCTTTGGCCTCGGCAAAGCCGGGGGACCTTTGCACGCCTCCATTCGCTGGCCCAGCGGACTGGTGCAGGAAATTCGCGACCTCCCGCCGAACCACAGGATCTGGGTAGAAGAGGGCGCCGATGCGGTTCGCGTTGAGCCTTTTCGCGCGACGCCACCCATCTCGGAGGAGCCTGGCACACCGCAGGAACCGGAGCGCCTGCCCGCCACGGTTGAAACCTGGCTGCTGGCGTCGGTGGCCGCTCCGGATTTCACTCTGCCGCACGCGGGTGGAAAAAGCTGGAGCCTCGCGGCCCTGCGCGGCAAGCCGGTGCTCTTGCATCTATGGAGCACAGAGTCTGCGAACTGCTCCGATGGCATCCAGCGCTTCAGCCGGGCGCAGGCGCATTGGGTGGCTCAGGGCCTGCAATTACTCGCTATCAACTGCGATACCGATCCATCCGGAATCTCTGCCGCGCAGGCGCGCAGCCGGCAACTTCCATTTCCTGTGCTTCGCGCCTCGGCCGACGTGGCCGCCATCTACAACATCTTTTACCGCTACCTCTTCGACCGCCACCGCGACCTGGTGCTCCCAACCTCGTTCCTGATTGACGAAAACGGCGACGTCGTGAAGGTCTACCAGGGCGCGGCGAAGCCGGAGCAGATCGAGGAAGACTTTCACCACCTGCCGAGAAACATCACCGAGCGCCTGGCCAAGGCGCTGCCTTTCTCGGGCGTCACCAGCACTTTCGATTTTCGCCGCAACTATCTGTCCTACGGTTCGGTCTACTACCAGCACGGCTACTTCGACCAAGCCCAGGCCTTCTTTGAGTTCGCGCTCCGCGACGACCCCGAAAGTGCAGAGGCGCTCTACGGCCTGGGCAGCGCTTATCTAAAAAAGGAACAGCAGCAGCAGGCGCGCCAGAGCTTCGAGCGGGCGGTCAAGCTGCCCGCAACTTATCCCGATACCTTGCCCAAGGCCTGGAACAACCTTGGGCTGCTCGCCGCCCAGGAGGGCCGGATGGCCGAGGCGGTCCAACACTTTCAGCAGGCGCTCCGCCTCAATCCCGATTACCTGGTCGCCTTGGAGAACCTGGGAAACGCTTATCGCCTGCAGAGGCAGTGGGACCAGGCGCGGTCTGCATTTGAGCAAGCGCTTGCTGTGAATCCTGAAAGCCCGGGCGCGAACTATGGCCTGGCGATGGTCTATGCCGCCGGCGACGATTCCGAGCACACCTACGAGTATCTGCAAAAAGCCCTGCAGGTCCGTCCCGACTACCCGGAAGCCCTGAATAACCTGGGCGTGCTCTACGTCCGCACCGGCCGCCACGATGAAGCGCTGTCCACGCTGCAGAAATGTATCAGCGTAGCGCCCGCTTTCGACCAGTGTTACCTGAACTTGGCGCGCATTTACAGCCTGGAAGGCAATCCCAGCGCAGCACGTGCCGTTCTGCTCAAACTTCTCAAGCAGCACCCTGGTCACTCCCAGGCGCAGAAAGCCCTGGCGGATCTGCCGCAATAGTCTCAATGCAGTGTCGCATGATTCACGTCACAACGCGGCTTCAGCTGTGTCGCATGGTTCGTATCAGGGCGCGGCTTTAGCCGCGCGGAACTTCCCACCCCTCCCTTCCGTCATCCCGAGCGAGCGCGAACCGAGCTTGCGAGGGAGCGCGAGTCGAGGGACCTTGCGCTTTTCCCGGTCCCTGCGTCGTCCGTTGCGGTCTTGACATTCTGCTGGCTACTTCGCCCCACGCGCATTCGGCGTCGGCGCGGTCAGTAAAGCCACAAACAGATCGTAGAATTTCTTCGCAGTCAGGTCAAACTGCACCTCCACCGGCTGCACTTCCACCTTGGGCTTGTTCGTCTCCGCCCAGCTCAACGTGTCCCCATAATTCCCGCCGCGGTCCAGATTCACATCCATATAACGCGTGTCTTTGCCCGTAATCAGGCTGG
>DATEGM010000295.1:0-3950 GCA_035280085.1 Terriglobales bacterium | reverse complement strand
CGGCCTCCCGCCGACACTGAATGGCGCGTCACCAACGCCATCCGCAAGCTGAGCGACGGCTATTGCGACGGGCAACGGCTCAACTTCGCCCAGCGCTACCGCTATAACGAACTGGCGCAGCGCTACGCCCTGCTCAGCGACTTGTGGCGTAAGAAGATGCGCATTCGCGAGGAAGGCTATCGCCGCCCCCAGGACGCTTTGCTGTCAGTGCAAGGCGTGCGCGTTTTCGAAGACCAGCAGCAACCGCCCCCGCATCACGCCACCTTGCATCCCTTCACTGTGCAGTGTTCCGAGGTGGGCAGCGAGCGCGAGAAGGTGGAGAAGCTGTTCAATGCCCTGCTGGAAGCCAAGAAGAAAGCGGGCGAGGACACATCCAAGAGCGGCAACCTGGAATCGTTCGAAAAATTCGTGCAGAACAAAACCGACCAGATCCGTAAGCAGTACGGCTGCCATGCGGTGGAGTATTCGGTGGAGATGGAAGCCGGCCAGGTCCGCCTCAAGGCCAAAGCCAAAGCCTAGGAGTTTGGCGCAGGCGTGGTTTTTTGGCTTGCCGAGCGTAAACACGACCTGCCAGACTCGGCAAAGCAGTTCCGCTTACTGGTCGCCGCCCATCAATTTCCGCAGCCAGCCGCGCTTCTCTTTGGTTGCGGCCAGCTTGGTCCGTAACTCCGGCACCACTAGCGCTTGCTCCACTGTGGGCTGATTAAATGCCGCCAGCTTCATCTCCAGCACGTGGGCCCGGTCTGTCGTCCCGGTTTGTGTGTACGCCACAATAAGCTCCCGCATGGACAACGGATTCCTCGTGTCCTCCTCCAGATAGGGAACGGCTTCTGCATAGTGCTGGCTAACCACGAGGACGGAGCCCATGGCGCCGGCGTAGGTACGGCTCAAAGCCGTGCCGTGTGTCGCCTGCTGCAGCAGATCGAGTTCTTGGAGCGCCTGTTTGGCAGCCTCGGCGTTGCCGGCGGTCGCCAGGCGTACCGCACGAAGCCGCAGCACTTCTGCCCGTTCCTGGTGCAACTCAGGACCTGGGGCGACGGACGTGTCGGCCAGCGCCGCGGAAGCCTTGTCCAGGTATGTCAGACTCTGCTGGTTGTCGCGCTCGATCAGCGCCATGTCGCGGTAGGCTTCCGCCTCCAGCAGCGAGGCGTGAGCACTGTGCGCTTGGCTGGCTGCGGAGTCCAGCGCCGCGACCGACCGCTTGGGCTTTCTTTCGCGGACGTAGGTCAATGCCGATTGAATTTCAAAATTCACCTGTTCAGAGCGGGCGCTGGTTTTTCCGGCTGCTTTGTCGTATTCCGCCCGTGCAGTGGCCTCCTCGCCCATCAGCGAATAGGTGTCTGCGATTCCCAGTTGAGAGTTCTGGAACGCAGGGTCAATCTGCAGGGCCCGCCGGTAGTGCTCCAGGGCATCGCGATAGTCGCCCGCCATGCGCAGGATTTCCGCATACGAATCCTGCGGATTAGGATCTTTGGGCAGGAGCGCGATGTAACGCTCCATCGCGGCGAATGCGTTGCTGAAGTCGCCGGTGTAGGCATAGCAATAGGCCAGTTGATTCCAAGCCGCCGCGTAGCCGGGGTCAAGTTGCGTGGCCCGCTGCAGCAGTTTGCTCGCCGGTTCGTACTGCTCCTGGCTGTTTAACCAGCGGCCGGCAAGAAACACAACGTGCTTGTCGCTGGGGTAGGAAGCGAGCAGGTCATTCATAGCGGCAATGGCAGGAACGTATTGTTCCTGCTCCACGCCGGATAACCACTTCACCAGAAGCCGGTCACGTTTCGCGGCCCTGAGGGCCAGCGCTTGCGCGCGATCCCGCTCGCTCTTTTGCTCTTGCGGATCAGTGGTTACGAACGAAATGAAAAGGTGTGCCAGCGTGAAGCGCGGATCCTTCCGTAGCGCCTGCCGCCAGTTGTCCACGGCCTGCGGATAGTGTTCGTTCTCGAAGGCAGTCTGGCCGGCCTCAAACAATTTTCGTGCATCGAGAGCGGAGGCAGCTATGGACAATGCGGGCCGCTTCGGCGCAGGTTTGCGGCGGGGGGCGTGCGTGGGCAGCAGGGCAAGTATCACTATCAGCCCGCGCCAGCCATTCATAGAATCCTCGGGGTGAGTATTATTGCCAACGATAGCACTCTAAGCAGTTAGGCAAGGTTTAGCCTTATGGTCCAACCTCCCGAAAACGCGTTTATCGCGCAATCCTGGCTGGGTTCATTACGGTCCATAACTGCTATCTCAGCTGAATGGCGCGAGAATGCATCCCCACCCTGCAGGATTGCAAGTATCTACAGTAACGTGTACGGAAGCGGCACAGGCACCGCTTTCCCTTGTCCCCGGGGAACCGCCTGCGCGACAATTTCGCCCAATGAGAAGTGTCTATCGGGACTGGTGGCTGCCTGCCTTATTGTGGGTTTTCGTGCTGGTAATGAGCGCGCCCTGCCTCGGCGCCCACATCAGCGAGTGGCACACCACCCAGTTCGATTGCGACATCACGGTGCAAGCGGACGGCTCCTTGCTGGTGCGCGAAAGCGACCAGATCAATGTTGTTGCCCCGCCGGAGTACGGCCTGCGCCGCAGCCTTCCCATCAGCTCCGATGACCGCTGGGACCGCGATTACGGTCCCGGATATACCCGCGACACCGGCCTGCGCGTGCAACTGCAGGAAGTAAGGTTCGACGGACAGCCGGCGACTTTCCACACCAACCAGGTCCTTCGCAACTACTACCAGGTGGTGCTCGGCAGCAGCGAGAACTCGCTGCTCTCTGTGGCCGTTGGCCCGCACACGCTTTTCATCGCCTATCGGGTTACCGGGGCGGTGCGCTTCCTGCAAGACTTCGACGAACTCTACTGGAACGCGCTGGGACACGTGTCCTCCGCGGGCGGCAACGCCACCGTTCGGGTGCATCTCCCAGCGGCAGTTCCGGGTGCGCAGGTGCGAACCATTTCCTATGCGGGTGGCCGGGGCGTAAGCGCGCCCCGCCTCCCGGGTGACCCGCCGGTTGTGACAAAGGCCATTCCTGAAGGCCGTGAATTCTCGGTGGAAGCCTTGCGCCCTAACCAGAGCCTGGCCGTGGTGGTTCGCTGGCCCAAGGGCTACGTCCAGCCACCCCAGTGGTGGGACGCGGCTCATTTACCCGTGGTGATCGCCCCGTTGTTGCTGCTCGCCTTCTACCTGGCGGTTCGCCTCATTTTGCGCCGCCACCAGGAGCGCGGAACAATTTTGCCGCAATACACCCCGCCGCGGGGGCTTTCTCCGGCCGCCTTGCGCTACGTGCTCACCGGCGGGGCGGATGGCACTTCCGTGGCCGCGGTGCTGGCTCGCTTCCTGACCAGGGGCGCGATCTCCGCCACTGCAACCGGGAGCGGCTACACCTTCGTTCGCCAGCCCGGGTATGACACCGTCATTTCCAAACTTGCCGCGGAGGAAGCCGCGATCGGACAGGAACTTTTTAATCCCGCGTTCAACTTCGGCGAGGGTTTCTCATCCAACGCCGCTTTGCAGCAGGAATTCAGCGCGCTCAGCGCTTCCGATGCAGCCGCGGCTCCCATGGGATCGCAGGGCGGCGCTGCCTCTCCGGCGAATCCATCGCCCTACGAACCGATTTCGCTGGGCATTGCCGATATGGCGGCGAGCACGCCCGCTCCCCCGGCGCAGGATCGCGTCACGCTGAACGAGGGCGACCCGCGCATCAATGTCTTTGTAGGCATGATTTATACCCGGCTGCACGCCCAGATTGAAGGCAAGTACTTCCGCTGGAACATCGGCTTTGTGCTCCTGGGTATGCTGGCAACCTTCGTATTCGTGCTGGTCTGGGGGCTGCGCGATACTATTGACGCCTTCGGTTCGGTCTTCCTGACGATGTGGATCATGGGGTTCCTGCAGATCGTCGGCGCCATGGTGACACTCGGCATCCATTCCGCCCGTTTGCCCAGCAGCGCGTCACGCTGGCTGCTGATGG
>DATEGM010000294.1:0-3515 GCA_035280085.1 Terriglobales bacterium | reverse complement strand
GGGCAGAGCGTCTACCACGACGTGGTGCCCGCTCGCTCCCTGGGCTTGGCAACGGTGCTGGTGCGCCGCCGCGGCTCGGGCGCCACTCGCGTGGTGGCCGACAAGCCTAACCTGGAAGTTCCCGACCTGCAAACCCTGGCTGCGCTGGCGGTGTCGTGAAAAAGCAGCCACGGATTACACCGATTCACACGGATAGGAAAACAATAAACGGATCCGTGCAGATCCGTGTAAATCCGTGGCCCGGACTCTACTGGTTCACTGGAATCTTGATGATCTTCTTCTGGATGGCGTAGGTCACCAGCTGCGCCTTGTTGTGGATGTCGAGCTTGCGCATCAGGTTGAACTTGTGCGCCTCGACGGTCTTGACGCTCAGCCCCAGCAGCACGGCAATTTCCTTTACGGAATTGCCCTCAGCCAGCAGCTTGAGAATTTCGCGCTCCCGCGGCGTCAGGGTAGAGATGCGGGGGCGCATCTTGGCATCGCGTACGCGCGCGCGGAAATCTTCCACCAGCTTGCTCAGCACCTGCGAGCTCAGGTACTTGCCGCCCTTATAGACGTCGCGGACCGCGCTCACCAGTTGCGGCGCGGGCGTGTCCTTCAGCACGTAGCCGGCGGCGCCCACTTCCAGGCACTGCACCAGGTAGTCCTCGTCCTCATACATGGTGAGGAAAAGCAGCTTGGTTTCGGGACGGTTCTTGCGGATCTGGCGGGCGGCCTCGAATGAGGAAAGGCCGGGCATGCCGATGTCCATCAGCACGATGTCGGGGCGCAGGTCGCGCGCCTTGTCCACCGCTTCGCCGGCGTCGGCGGCTTCGCCCACTACCTCGAAGTCTGACTCGCCTTCCAGCAGCCGCCGCACTCCCTGGCGGAACAGCGTGTGGTCATCCACCAATAAACATCTGATCTTTGCCATCATTCACCTTGGCGTAACTGGTAATTGGATTTACGAAGGGCGCGCCGCGGTTGTTAACTGGCCAGGGAACTGCCCGCGGCTACGCTGCGCGTCGGATAAACGGCATCGGCCGACACCGGCAACTGCACCACCGCAGCCGCATCCGGCACGTTTACTTCGATGCGAGTTCCGCGTCCTTTGCCGGTGCGCACCCGCACCGTGCCTCCCAGGGCCGCAATCCTCTCTTTCATGCCGGAAAGACCGAAGCTGCGCCCTCGCGAAACGCCTTTCTGAACAAAACCAATGCCGTCATCTTCCACCAACAGCTTGATATTGTTCTGGTCTCGCCCCACCTGCACGGCGACGTTCTTGGCCTGGGCATGTTTGGCCACGTTGTGCAGCGCTTCCTGTACCACCCGGTAAATCGCGGTTTCCGCTTCCGGCCCAAAGCGGCCCAGGTCGTCGGGAAGTTCCACCCGGGTCTTTACCCCCGTGCTCTTGCTCAAGTCCTTGGCTTCTTTGCGGATAGCGGCCACCAGGCCCAGTTCCTGCAGAACCAGCGGTGAGAGCCGGGCAATCATGCGCCGCAAACCCTCAATGGTGCGGTCTACTACCGCCAATGCTTCCTGGATCTTCACCTGGGAAGCGCGCGAGCGCAGGCTCGCTTCCAGCATGCCCAGGTACAGCCTTATGACCATCAGACCTTGGCCTGTCTCGTCATGCAACTCCCGGCTAATATGCTTGCGCTCTTCTTCCTGAACCCGCAGCAGGTGGGCGGAAAGCTCGGCAATGCGCGACTCGCGCTCGCGCAGCGCGTCGGTCATCTGCATGCGGTCAATGGCGAGCGCGGAGCGATCGGCCATGGCCCGCATCAGTTCCTTTTCCGTAGGCATCCAGCGGTAGGGCACGGCAAAGCCAAGTTCCAGCACTCCAATGGTCTCTTCGGAGTTCTTCTTGAGCGGCACGGCCCAAACCGATTGGGCGTGACGGCGCAGGATTGGGCTGGGCTCATCGCTGCCATCGCCCTCCAGCACCAGCAGGTCGGGTTCGCCGCCCGCGGCAACCTTGCCGGAGAAGCCTTCCCCCGGCCGAACACAGTAGTCTTCCTCAAGTTCGCTGCCGAAACCCACAGTCGCGGCCAGGCGCAGTCCATCTCCTTCCGGTTCGCGCAGCAGGATGGTGCCTAGTTGCGCGCCAAAGGTGCTGGCACTTATTTCCAGGACCTTGCGCAGCAGGCCGCTAAGGTCAGGCGCGGTAAGCTCCGCGTCCAGCACCGAAAGCAGGGCTGAGGAGGCGCCTTTCTGGGTTTCGAAAAAAGCCAGCGAAACGGCCACAAACGCGGCCGAGGAGAACATTTCCAGGGCGGCTACAATCTCGCTGCGCCGCTCCTTAAATTCTTTGCCCACGTAAGGTTCGCAGAAAAGCTCGTAAAGCTCCAGGGAACGCGCCACCGCCCCGGCATCTACCTGCAGTTTCGCCAGGCGGGTGCCAAAGTAGTTGAGGTTCTCCGCAAATGACGGGAAATCACACTGGCAGCAGATGGAAAAGCCGGTTCCCAAATTGAGACGTTCCAGGGCGGTCATGGCCCGCCCGTCAAACTGGAACTCCTCAAACATTCTTGCCCGCCAGGCGGCCGTAATCTCAGGAAAAAAGGGCTTTAACGCCCGAACGGTTTCCTGGATCAAAGCGCGCGAGCTTTCTTTCAATACCAAGCAGGCAGACAAGTATTCTCCTTAAGGACGGCCAGAGGGCGTGCGTTCGAACGGACCGAGTGGCGGCTGACTAGCTGATTACCGTAAATCCCGAGCTTCTCAGGTATTTTATAGGTTTTCTGCCCGTGAATCTACCCGTTCTGCCCGATATTTGTTGAAAAGTTACTTAGCAATTTAACCTACTTTCCTTCAGTGGTTTGGCATTTTGGACGGACGGCAGGCTACGCGCCGGAACTAAGTAGAAACGTTAAGGTTGCGCGTATCAGATACAATCCTGATTTTATGCTCCGCTATTTTACCGCCGGAGAGTCACACGGGGAAGCGCTGGTGGCGCTGCTCACCGGCATGCCGGCGGGGCTGAAAATTGACCAGGCCTTCCTCGACCGGGAGTTATGGCGCCGACAGCAGGGATATGGGCGCGGTGGGCGCATGAAGATCGAGCGCGACCAGGCGCACATCCTGTCAGGCGTGCGGCATGGGGCCACAATCGGCTCGCCTATCTCCATCTTATTAGAAAATAAGGATTGGAAGAACTGGCAGGAATCGCTGCCGGTCGCCGCGGGTGACCTGGCCAAGCACAAAGAAGTTAAGTCGCCTCGCCCCGGCCACGCCGACCTCGCGGGAGCCCTGAAATATAACTTTCGCGAGGCCCGTTATGTGCTGGAGCGGGCATCGGCCAGGGAATCAGCGGCACGGGTAGCGGTGGGAGCGATTGCCAAGCTGTTGCTGCGGGAGTTAGGGATCGAGGTGCTTAGCCATGTGCTGGCGGTGGGCCACGCCGCGCTGGCGAATGCCGAGGTTCCCTGGGAGAAGATTCGCGCCCTGGCCGAGAAGGATAAAGTGCTGCTCAATTGCGCCGATCCGGAAGCCGAACAGCGCATGAAAGCAGAGGTTGACCAGGCGCTGCGCAC
>DATEGM010000293.1:0-3339 GCA_035280085.1 Terriglobales bacterium | reverse complement strand
ACCGTGATGATGACGGAGAAAGTCTTGTGCGCTTCGTTTTCCCGCTTCTCCGCCAGAAACCGGGTGTAGATCGCGATGAAGGTGATGGAGGCGGTGCCGCCCGCCACCAGGTAGTTGAGCCAGTCGGGCAGGGTGAAGGCGGCGACGTAGGCGTCGGTGGCGTACCCGGCGCCGAAGGCATAGGCGATGTACGCCTCGCGGAAGTACCCGATCACGCGCGAGAGCATGACCGCGGCCATCAGCAGCACCGTGGCCGAGAGCTCGGTGTGCTCGTGCGACGGCCGTAGCAGTCTCAGGATTCGCTGGCGAACGCCCATGCTAGCCGCAGATTAACCTATATGCATGTGGATTACGGTTGCGGGTACACGAATAGGCACGCCTATGTCCGCCCGCGTCATCTCCACCATGTGTTGGCAGCGCCGGCATCTTGCCGGCGGTCGTGAGGGCGTCCCACCCTCGCTGCTGCGGGCGAGACGCCCGCACCGACAGCCGCCGGGACGGCGGCGCTGCAAGTTTGCGAGCTGGGTTTTGACTTGTCCGCCATTCCGACCACATAATTCCTGCGTGTCCCAGCCTACACGTTCCCATCCGCGCTCTCCCGTCTTCCGCCGGTCGTTCAAGAAGACGTTTCCTGCCGCGGTCCGCGGAGAAGGCGCTCTGCTCTGGGATTCTGAGGGCAAGCAGTACCTGGATTTGTCCGGCTCCGCCGCCGTCAATTTGATCGGCCACGGCGTGCGCGAAATCGCCGACGCCATGAGCGAGCAGGCGCGTGCCCTGGAGTTCGTCCACACCAGCCAGTTCACCACTCCGGTAGCGGAGGAGTACGCCCGCGAGTTGCTGGAATTTGCCGGTGAGAGCTTTCGCGGCGGCGCCGTCTTCTTTACTTGTGGCGGCTCGGAAGCGGTGGAGAGCGCCCTCAAGCTGGCCCGCCAGTACCAGGTGGAAATCGGGCAGAAAAAACGCTTCCAGGTGTTCAGCCGCCGACAGAGCTACCACGGCGCGACTCTGGGAGCCCTGGCCGTTTCCGGCAATGTTCGCCGCCGCGAAATTTATTTGCCTATGGTGCGCGAGTTTGAGCAGGTTTCGCTGCCTTACTGCTACCGCTGCCCCTACGACTGCAAGAACTGCGGGCAGCAGTACGCCGCTGAACTGGAGCGCGCGCTGGCAGCCAGCAAGGACGAAGCGGCGGCGTTCATCTTTGAGCCGGTCAGTGGCGCAACCCTGGGAGGAGCCGTGCCGCCGCAGGGTTACGTGCAGGAAGTTGCGGCCATCTGCCGCCGCCATGGCGTGCTGCTCATTGCTGACGAAGTGATGACCGGCACGGGACGCACCGGCCGCAACTTCGCCGTTGAACATTGGGATGTTGTGCCCGACCTCATTGTGACCGCCAAAGGCATGTCGAGCGGTTATGCGCCGCTCGGCGCGGTGATTGCCAGCCCTCGCGTGGTGGACGCCATCGCCAGCGGCTCCGGCACATTTACTCACGGCTTCACCTACAACGCGCACCCCATATCGGTTGCCGTGGGTCGGGCGGTGCTGCGGCGCATTGGCGAGCATAAGCTGGTGCAGACGGCATCGCAGCAAGGAACGGCAGGCGCTGCACTGAAGTCAGCACTTCAGGGTCTGCGCGACGTGCCCTCAGTCGGCGACGTGCGCGGCCTCGGCCTGCTCTGGGGCGTTGAGTTCGTGGCCGATAAGAAAACCAAGCAGCCCTTCCCCATGGAACTGAACTTTGCCGGGCGTGCGGGCCAGGCCGCAGCCGATCAGGGCTTGCTGGTCTATCCCATGCAGGGCTGCGTGGATGGCTACGCCGGCGACCACTTGCTGATTGCCCCTCCCGCGGTCATTTCGCCCGAACAGATCACCTGGGCCGCCGATCAGTTACGTGCGGCGATAGATCAGGCAACAAACTCCATTCACCACAGAGACACAGAGGCACCGAGGAAGTGACGATTGAAGATTTGCGATTAATGATTGACCTTCCTGTCGTAATTCGCCAATTACAGTCCATCACCGTTTTTCTCGGCGTCTCCGTGGCTGAGGGTCAATCTCCCGGATGATTATGCATTTGCCGCGCCACTGACCAGATTGCCTCCCGACTGTGCTCATAGGGATACATGTGCAGCATCCACCCGAAGACGTAGGGAATGAACCGGCCGCCTGCCGCTTCGCATGTATCCTGGGTAGAGATTGAGCCCCGCAGCCCGAACTGCGGATGCGGCCCCAGCATCTCCTGGCGCCGATCCTTGGGTGGCAGGCACAGGTTCACATGCTGGTGCCACTGCGCGACGCTCAGCGGAACGCGCTTGTTTAATTTGCCTTCGCTCATGCGCCGCGGCGCTGTGTACATCAGCCCAATCAGCTTGTAGTCGTCGTCGTGTTTCTCATAAAGCAGGGAAGTTGGATGCTCGGGATTGAAGCGGAATGCCGCCTCAATGGCATACCGGCGGTTAGTGAAGTGGTACATCTTTTGCGGAACGTTGGGGAGGAAAATCTGGTCGCCATCGCCCAACGCCACGCGATAGTCCTGGTATTTGGCGATGGCGCTTCGCGCTTCTTCCACGATCTTGTCGGCCTGCTCCTGGTCGCCTGGCCGCATCGGCCGCAGCGCCGTCATCTTCATATGCGGGCCCATGTCCATGTGGTGCGATTCCATCGCTTCCATCGCATGGTCGATTCCCGGCGCACCAGACATTCCGGGCATATTGGACATCTCCTGGCTTTGCGCCCATCCCAGCCCGGTGAGCAGGCACGCGCACAACAAACTCTCTTTGAATCCCACTCGGCTCATCTCTCCACCCCTTGCAGTGAGTAAACCCTACATCAGCTGGCAGGTTGCTGAGCGAGAGGGTCTTTGGCGGGAGTTACGCTGGTAACTTCGGCTTGCGGATTGGCAGCAAAGGCGGCCGCTTCTTTGCCGGAGCGGATGCAGTCAGGCACGCCGATACCGCGGTACCCGTTCCCGGCCAGCGCCAGGCCGGGCAATTGCTGCCGCAGCCGCTCAATCCGCTTCAAACGTTCCAGGTGGCCGAGCCCATACTGCGCCATGGCGCCCTGCCACTTGTAAATGCGGCAGAACAGCGGCTTTGCGGTTAACCACAGAATGTCACGCAGTTCCTGGCGCACAGCAAGCTCGATCCGCTGATCGGGCCAGCTGAGAATTTCTTCGTCTCGCGAGCCGCCCAGAAAACAGCGAATGAGTGGGCGATCCTTGGGTGCGCGGTGAGGAAACTTATTGTGCACAAACGTGCACGCCAGCATGCGCTTGCCTTCGCTGCGCGGCACCAGGAAACCAAAGCCGGGCGGCAGTCGCAAACCGCGGCGCTCATAGCCCAGCGT
>DATEGM010000292.1:0-3482 GCA_035280085.1 Terriglobales bacterium | reverse complement strand
AGCTTTGCAACCCTAAAACCAAGCAGCGGGCGGGAGGCGAGCGGCGCTGCGCCGCGACGGTAGCACGTGCTAGCATAATAGTACGGGTGAGCCGCCGGGGGCCGGGGACAACTTCCAGGAGCAGTTCCGAATCAAACTGGGGGTCAGTTTGGGCACCCTTACGCGCCGATGGAATAGGCGATCGGCATCACTGTATCTTCACACCTGCCATGAGTAGCGCCAATCAGGGGAAGCAAGCAGTGGTCCCCAATGAGATATTTGTGGGCACGGGCGAGATGAGCGCACTCATGCGCTCCCTTGACTGGTCGAAGACCCCGCTGGGCTCCATCTCCGATTGGCCGCAAAGCCTGAAAACTTCCCTCAGCATCTGCCTGGCCTCCCGGTTTCCGATCGTCATGTACTGGGGACCAGAGTATGTGGTTCTCTATAACGATGCCTACAGCGCCATCCTGGGGAGCAAGCATCCCTGGGCGCTGGGGCAGCGCTGCCGTGACTGCTGGGCAGAGATCTGGGACACGATTGGCCCGATGCTGGATAACGTTGTCAGGACGGGCGAGGCGACCTGGTCCAATCATCTGCTGCTGCAACTGGAGCGTCATGGGTATCCGGAGGAGTGCTATTTTTCGTTCTCCTTCAGCCCGGTGCGGGTGGAAACGGGAGCGGTGGGCGGAGTCTTCACCGCGGTACTGGAAACCACGGAGGAGATAATCGGACAGCGCCGGTTACGCACTCTGCGTGATCTGGCGGCGCGCGGAGTAGATGCCCGCAGCGAAAGCGACGCCTGGCGCATCGCGGCGACTGCCTTGGCCGAGAACCCGCAGGACGTTCCCTTTGCGGTTTTGTGTCAACCATCAGCGAGTGGTGGCCTGCAGGTAGTGGAAAGCGCCGGCATCAGCCGGGAACACCGGGTTTGCCAAGAACTATCTACCCCAGGTTGCCGGCTCCACGAAATGGCCCGGCAAGCCATCAACTCCGGCGGCAGCATCACCGTGGAGGAATTGGATAGCGTAGCGACGGGGCTGCCTCATGGGGGATGGAAGATTCCGCCTCGCCGCGCGTCTCTGATTCCGATGGCGACACCCGGACAGGGGCTTCCCGGCCTGCTGCTGGCGGGGATCAGCCCGCACAAGGCCCTGGATGAGTCCTACCGGGCGTTCCTCGACCTGGTAGCTCGCCAAATCGCAACCAGTGTGGCTGATGCCCGGGCCGATGAAGAGGAACGCAGGCGAGCCGAAGCTCTGGCCGAACTGGACCGCGCTAAAACCCTGTTTTTCACCAACATCAGCCACGAGTTCCGCACCCCGCTTACCCTGCTGTTAGGCCCAGTGGAGAACATGTTGCAGGAGGCGCAAAAGGCCAAGGCGGGAGCTCAGCACGAGCAACTGGAACTGGTGCATCGCAACAGCGTCCGCCTGCTGAAGCTGGTGAACACGCTGTTAGACTTCTCCCGAATTGAAGCGGGCCGGCTACGCGTCAACTATGAACCGGTTGACCTTTGCGCGCTCACGGTGGAACTGGCCGGCGTCTTCCGTTCGGCTATGGAAAAAGCCGGACTGAGCTACCGGGTAGAATGCGAGTCGCTGCCGGAGCCGGTTTATGTAGACCGCGACATGTGGGAGAAGATTGTCCTCAATCTGCTTTCGAACGCGTTCAAATTCACCTTGCAGGGCCAGGTACAGGTCAGCCTGAGGGCCGTAGACGGACGAGCAGAGCTCAGTGTGAGCGATACCGGAACAGGAATTCCGGAAGGGGAGCTGCCGCGGGTTTTTGAGCGTTTTCACCGCGTGGAAGGGGCGCGCGGCCGCAGTTACGAGGGCACCGGCATCGGCCTGGCGCTGGTGAGCGAATTGGTGAAGCTACACGGCGGGGCGGTGCGGGCAGAGAGCATGGAAGGCCGAGGCAGCACCTTCACGGTTGATATTCCGTTCGGCAAAGACCACCTGGCGCAAGATCAAATCGCCGAAGTGGGGGCCCGTGGCTCGACCGTACAGGCCGATGCCTATGTGGAGGAGGCGCTAAGCTGGTTGCCGGCTGATTCCGGAGCGGAAGCTAAGCCAGCCGGCAAGGATGCGCAAACGGCTTCTGCCGCTGAGGACAAAGGAGCGCACGGCGACCGCAGCCGTCCACTCATTCTGCTGGCGGACGACAATGCCGACCTGCGCGCCTATGTAAGCCGGCTGTTGAAGCGGAAGTACCGGGTTCGCGCCGTAACCAATGGCGAAGAGGCGCTGGCGGCCAGCCGGCAACTTCATCCCGACCTGATTTTGAGCGATATCATGATGCCGGGCATGGATGGGTTCGCGGTGCTGCAGGCCATCAGGCAGGATCCGCAAACCAGCGCCATTCCGGTGATTCTGCTTTCCGCGCGCGCCGGCGAGGAGTCGCGCGTGGAAGGACTGCAGGCCGGCGCGGACGATTACCTGGTGAAGCCCTTCACCGCACGGGAGCTGATGGCGCGAGTGGAGGCCCATCTGAGGATGGCGCAGACGCGCCGGCAGGTCGGCGAATTGAAGGAGCGGCTACGGGAGGAAAGCGAGGAGGAGCAGCGCCGGATCCATAAACTTCTGGAGCTGGCGCCCGCCGCCATTGCCATGCTCCGGGGCCCGGAACACCGCTGGAGTTATGTAAATCCCGCGTATTTCACCGCTATTGGACGCAGCCACGCGGAAGACCTGCTGGGCAAGCCCATCCGCGAGACCCTGCCGGAAGTGGAGGGGCAAGGGTATTTCGAGCTGCTGGACAAGGTATATCAGACAGGTGAGGCGCTTAGCGGAACAGAATCGAAGGTGCGCCTGAATCGCGGGCCGGGCGGCCAGCCGGAAACTGCTTACTTCAACTTTCTTTATCAGCCGCTCAAACGGGCCTCGGGCGAGATAGAGGGAGTTTTCGTCCACGCGGTGGACGTTACCGCCCAGGTTGAGGCGCGACTCGGGCTGGAGAAAAGCGAGGAGCAGTTCCGCATGCTGGCGGAGTCCATCCCGCAGCTGGACTGGATGGCCAGGGCAGATGGCTGGATCTACTGGTATAACCAGCGCTGGTACGAGTACACCGGAACCACGCCGGAGCAGATGCAGGGCTGGGGATGGCAGTCGGTGCACGACCCCGAAGTGCTGCCTAAGGTAATGGAGCGCTGGCAGCACTCCATAAGAACCGGCGAACCTTTCGAAATGATATTTCCGCTGCGCGGGGCGGATGGAAAGTTCCGCCAGTTCCTGACCCGGGTGGTGCCGGTGCGCGATGCCGAGGACAAGGTGGTGCGCTGGTTCGGCACCAACACCGACATTACCGCGCAGCAGCGGGCGGAAGACGCTCTGCGACAAAGCGAAGAGCGCCTGCTGGCCGCGCTGGCGGCTTCCGACACCGGCACCTATCGCTGGGATCCGAACACGGATATGTTCCTCGAGTTCGATGAAAACCTTAAGCGCCTGTTTGGTTTGTCCCCGGAGACGGAGGTTCGTACGACCGAAGATTTTGTCAGCATG
>DATEGM010000291.1:0-3156 GCA_035280085.1 Terriglobales bacterium | reverse complement strand
AGGAAGCCTTCAGCGGAACTTATATCCCGGATTCAGCTCGCACCGGTAGACCTTGGTCTGGTCCTTATCTTCTCTCACGTTGCAGGTCGCCCAATTCAGGCACAAGCTCGGCCCCAGGGGAAACACGATCGCGCTCCCGTTCACCTCCGCCTCGATGCTGGGCCCCTCGGCATCGGGCGGCAGCGTAAAGTTCAGCGCCTGCCCGAAAATCACGGGATAGGAATCGCGAATGGTCTCGCTGACCATGGGGTGGTAGACCTCGGCCTCAAAAAGAAACGTCGCCGTATCCGACCAGTTGAACACGGTGATCTTCACGTTGCGCCCGTTGTTGGAGAAGTCGTTGGAAATTGTGCGCGTAAACGGGCAGGGCCCGGCGATGCAGGAAACTCTGGGATTGCGGAACTGGTTGCCCTCCCCCGCATCCAGCGTAAGCGAGCCCACGGCCGCCTTCCATTTTCCATCCGGCGAACACGGTTCGTGGCTATGGCACGGCACATTCCCGGTGTTTGCCACCTGAAACGTGCGCACCGCGCTGCCTACGTTCAAAGCTGAGGTGCTCTTCTGTGAATATCGCACCGCGACAGATGTTTTGGTTATCACCCCTTTGGTGGGAACCGGCGCCGGGTGCGGCGCGCGTGACACCGGCTCCATGCGCGCCACCAGCAAACCGCCCGGCTTCACATTGGTCAGGATCAGCGGACGATACCCGGAGTGGGCGAAGCTCAGCGTGATCGGCTCCCCAGGCTTCACCCCCGGTTGCAGCTTAACGCTGAAATAGCCGGCGGCATCCGATTGCGTCGTGCCCGTGGCCAGGCCCCCGGAACCGATGATCTGCGCATCGGCGATGGGCTGTTCCTTGTTGGGGTCGGCATCCTGCCGCATTACCGCCCCTTTCAGAGTCACCGGTTGCGCCTTGGGAATCCGCGACCAGAAAATGATGCCCCCCGCCATCCCCCCCCCAACGATGGCCACCACCGCCCCCAACGCAAACTTTTTCCCGCCCCCCATTCTCACCACATCTTACGCCAGCGCCCGCCGGGCCGCGGCATCCGGCATTTCCCTTAGTCGCTCTCGCCCCGTTATCTTTCCGGCACCCGCGTCCCTGCACTCCACCTGGCGGGCGGCCCTCGGTTAAAATCGGAGCCGTGGGCGAAAGGAGCGGCCAACAACGCAGACTTACGCGCCGGGATTGGCTCCGGCAGGCGGCCTCTCTCGGCCTGGCCTTGCCTTTCGCGCGCGCTGGCATGTTCCCGCTGCTGCAGTCTGCTCAGTCCAGTCAGCAGGCTCAGTCCTCTTCCCCCTGCTTTGCTCCTCCTCCCGCTCCCACCGCTCTGTCGCCTGACGACATAAATTTTCTCGACGACATCATCAACGCCGATTTCTGCTTTTTTTGGGAGCAGGCCAGCCCGCAAACCGGCCTGGTGAAGGACCGCTTCAACGTGCGCGCTCCCGACAGCCGCGTGGTGGCCAGCGTGGCCGCCACCGGTTTCGGCCTCACCGCGGTCTGCATCGGCCACCGCCGCGGCCTCATCACTCTCCCCGAAGCCACCGAGCGCGTGCTCACCACCTTGACCTTTCTGTGGAAGAAGCTCTCCACCCATCGCGGCTTCTTTTTTCATTTCGCCAACGTGGACACCGGAGAACGGATGTGGGACTCCGAGGTCTCCTCCGTGGATACCGCCATTCTGCTCTGCGGCGTGCTCACCTGCCGCCAGTATTTTCATCATCCCGGAATCAATCTCCTGGCCCGCCAGATATTCAATCGCGTGGATTGGACCTGGCTCTCCGAAGACACCACTCTGCTGCCCCAGGGCTGGACCCCGGAGGTCGGCTTCCTGCCCTCGCGCTGGGATTACTACAGCGAGCTGATGATGATGTACCTGCTGGGCATGGGCTCGTTCACTTATCCCCTGCCGCCCGCTGCCTGGAATGCCTGGAAGCGCACCACTTTCTCCTACGACGGTCTCACTTACGTCGGCGCCTTTGCTCCTCTTTTTGTGCACCAGTATTCCCAGGCCTGGTTCGATTTCCGCGGCAAGCGCGACGCCTACGCCGATTACTTCCAGAACTCCGTGCTGGCCACCGACGCCCACCGCCGCTTCTGCCTGGAACTGGGCAGCCGCTTCAACGATTACAGCAACGATCTGTGGGGCATCACCGCTTCCGATTCGCAAAACGGCTACGTGGTTTGGGGCGGCCCCCCGGAAATGGGGCCCATTGACGGCACCATCGTCCCCAGCGCCAGCGCCGGCTCTCTTCCGTTTCTTCCCCAGGCCGTAATGCGCGTGCTGCGCACCATTAAAAGCCGCTATCCCAAGGCCTGGAGCCAATACGGCTTCGTCAACGCATTCAACCCCGTTAACGACTGGTACGACCACGATGTGATCGGCATTGATACCGGCATCACCATGCTGATGGCGGAAAATGCGCGCTCCAATTTCGTGTGGAACACCTTCATGAAAAATCCAGAGGTCCAGCGCGGCATGGAGCGCGCCGGCTTCAAGCCTTACCCCGCGCCGGGAATGCAGGAATCCGCCACCCCCGCCAAGAGCATCTAAGCTCTGATTAAGTTCGCCTCTGTCATCCCGAGCGAAGCAGAATTGCCTCTTTTTAAGCAATTCTGCGGAGTCGAGGAACCTTGCGTTTTTGGTGCCCTATTTAGTCAGAGCTTCCCTAAGCCCATCCTCTGCTTCGCCCACATGGGCACGAAGGTGGTGACTTTCATCACCCAATGACCGCTCAGCGGTCACTGTTTCGAGGTACATAAAATTCTAAGCTTAGGCTGGCAGGTGGGGTGGGCAGGAGCATTTATGACTGCTAATTATGTCCTCCTCGCTCTGCTTGTCATCCTCGGGCTGTACATTCTGGACCGCATCGTTTTAGCCGCCCGCCAGTTCATTCGTTTCCGCGGGAAGATGCTGGTCACTTGCCCGGAAACCAAACGCCCTGCCGCGGTCAAAGTTGATAACTGGCGCGCCGTGCTGGCGCCCCTCGCCGCTCCACCGCCCCTGCATTTGAGTGCCTGCTCGCGCTGGCCGGAACGTGGCAATTGCGCCCAGCCTTGCGTTTGCCAGATCGAAGAGGATCCCGAAGCGCACCGCGTGTGGACCATCGCCGCTCAATGGTATGAAGGCAAGGACTGCTCCTACTGCGGCC
>DATEGM010000290.1:0-19014 GCA_035280085.1 Terriglobales bacterium | reverse complement strand
AAAACGTACTCCTGGCCGTCGTGCCAGACCACGCATTTGCGAAACACCAGGCCCAGCGGCATCTCGTATACCAGGGCTTCCAGAGTGCTGGGGCTTGCGCCCGGGCGCTCAAAAAACGCGTGCGCCCACTTCCAGAAATTGCGATGACGATAGCCGCAATTGTGTCCCTGGACGCCGAAACCGAGCGGCCCGCCTGTCCACTTGCGCCCATCGAGGCTAATTTGTCCGGAGAAAACTGCGTCCGAATGGGGCGTGCGCGAAAAACCAATCCAGCCTTTGTGGCTTAGCGTGGTGTGAAACGTCGAGGCATAGCGTAGTTCCCACGCAATCTCGTGCCCGTCAACCTGCAGATGGCCGCGGCAGCCGTCTTCGGCGATGGCACTGTCGGCAACAGCCCAATGAAAAGGGCTGCCCCGGGAGTTTAGTTTCAGTCCATTCAACGGGAAGCCCTGAATGAAGCTTTGCGGCTTGCCTCCGGCCGGGAACCACGTCGCCCACACCTGCACCGGCAGGCCGCGGGGATGGCCGGCGCAACCGTTCCGCCCAGGATTCGTCAGTAGATAGCGGAACCACCAGGCGCCGCTGCCGTCGGCCAGACCCAGACGAACAAACCACACCTCGTACCGGCGGCGCATGCTAAGCGAGGAGTAGACCGCGTTCAGGGTGGTCACGAAGGGAAGAATAAACTATCAAGATGCGGGAGTGCCGGAGGGCTGAGCCGAATGTAGATCCCCACATTTGGCCGCCACAGATCGGCAGAGAGATCACAAAGCATCAACGCGGCCAAATGTGGGGCACCCGCACCCGCGAGCCCGCGATTGTTATACTCAAATCACCATGGTGCGAGTACGATTTGCGCCGTCACCCACCGGATTCCTGCACGTCGGGAGCGCACGCACTTTTCTGTTTAACTGGCTGTTTGCCCAGTGCCAGCGTGGGACCATGGTGCTGCGCGTGGACGATACCGATGTGGAGCGCAACACCGAAGCTTCGCTCAACTCTATTTTCGAGGGCCTGCGCTGGCTGGGGCTTAGCTGGGATGAGGAATACAAGCAGTCAGAGCGCCTGCGCCTGCATCGCGAGATGGCGGAGGCCATCTTGCAGAAAGGGCTGGCGTATCGCGACTTCACGCCGGCGCAGACGGGAGAGAAATCCAGCGCCCAAGGGCCGTGGCTGTTCAATGCCGGAATGCGTGAGATGTCGCGCGAGGAAAGCGACCGGAGGGCAGCCGCGGGCGAACCCTTTGCGCTGCGCTTTCGCGTGCCCCGCGAAAGCGGGCGGGAGGTTCGCTTCAACGACATCGTTTATGGCGAGCAGGCCAAATCCACCGCTGACGTCGAAGACTTTGCCCTGCTGCGGAGCGACGGCATGCCCACGTACCACATGGCTTCCTGTGCCGATGATGCCGACTTGCGCATCAGCCACATTATTCGCGGCCAGGACCACCTGAGCAACACCTTCAAGCACCTGCTGATTTTTGAGGCGGCCGGCGCAGCCGTGCCGAAGTTCGCGCACCTGCCGCTGCTGGTGGCCCCGGACGGCAGCAAGCTCTCCAAGCGGCGGCATGGGCCGGTGGTAAGCGTTACCACCTACCGCGACGCGGGCTTCCTGCCGGAGGCGTTCATCAACTTCCTGTGCCTGCTGGGGTGGTCGCCCAAAGATAACCGCGAGATGCTTTCGCGGCAGGAACTGGTAGAGGCGTTTTCGCTGGAGGGCATCAATCGTGCCAATGCGGTGATCAATTTTAAAGAGCCGCCCACCCAGCCCGAGGATACCTTCGATCCCAAGGCGCTGTGGCTGAACGCCGAGCACATCCGCGCTCTGCCGGTCGAGGAGCTGTGCCGGCGCCTTCTGCCCCTGGTGCGCCAGGCCGGCTATGAGGTCTCGCCGGAGAAGATGCTCGAGATCACGCGCCTGGTGCGCGAGCGCATCCGCCTGCTGAACGAGGTGCTGAGTGTGGCCGACTTCTTCTTCCGCGAGAAGCTGCCGCCCTATGATCCCGCTGAACTGGTGCCGCAGAAGGGCGACCTCGAAATGGCGCGCCGGGTGCTGCAGCGGGCCCGCGAGGTGCTGCGCGAGGCCGAGTTCACGCACGGGGGCCTGGAACAGGCGCTACGCGGGGCGGCACAGGAACTGGGCGTGAAGGCAGGCCAGATGTTTCAGCCCATTCGCGTGGCCGTGACCGGACGCAAGAATTCGCCGCCGCTGTTCGAGACGCTGGAGGTGCTGGGCAAGGAGACAACGTTGGCGCGAATTGACCAGGGAATTGAGAATATTCATCAGCCAACCGGCAGTTGACAAGCAGGCAAGAGAAAATTGTCGCCAACATTCAACAGTCATGAGCAATCGCAATCCTTCCACCGAAACCGTTAAAGAGAACGCCGGCAGCAGCGGTGCGAACGCGCCAGCGCCCGTGCCCAATTTTCTGCGCGACATCATCCGCGAAGACCTGAAGGCCAGCAAGTACTCGGGGCGGGTGCAGACCCGCTTCCCTCCCGAGCCCAACGGCTACCTGCACATTGGTCACGCCAAAGCCATCTGCCTGGACTTCGGCTTGGCCGATGAGTTTGGCGGCCACACCAATCTGCGCTTTGACGATACCAACCCGGAGAAGGAAGAAACCGAGTACGTCGAATCCATCCAGGAGGACGTGCGCTGGCTGGGCTTCGAGTGGGAGGGCCTGTACTATGCCTCCGACTACTTCGACCAGCTTTACGAGTGGGCGCTGCAGCTGATTCGCAAGGGTAAAGCTTACGTGGACGATCTGACTGCGGACCAGGTCCGCGAACACCGCGGCACGCTGACGCAGCCGGGCAAGGAGAGCCCCTACCGCAACCGCTCGGTGGAGGAGAACCTGGACCTGTTTCAGCGCATGCGGGCGGGCGAGTTTCCCGACGGCTCGCGCACCCTGCGCGCCAAGATTGATATGGCGTCCCCGAACCTGAACATGCGCGATCCGGTGATGTACCGCATTCTGCACGCCGAACACCACCGCACCGGCAACAAGTGGTGCATCTACCCCATGTACGACTACGCGCATGGGCAGTCAGACTCCATCGAGCGCGTCACCCACTCCATGTGCACGCTGGAATTTGCTGACCACCGGCCGCTCTACGAGTGGTTTATCCGCGAGCTGGGCATCTTCCCCTCGCAGCAAATTGAATTCGACCGCCTTGGCCTGACCTACACCATCCTAAGCAAGCGCAAGCTGCTGCAACTGGTGCGCGATGGCCACGTGAGCGGCTGGAACGATCCGCGCATGCCCACGCTCTCCGGCATCCGCCGGCGCGGCTACACCCCGGAGGCGATTCGCAACTTCGTGACCGCGGCGGGGGTCTCCCGCACCAACGGCATCACCGAACTGGAGATGCTGGAGCACTTTGTGCGCGAGGATTTGAACCGGCACGCGCCCCGCGTGATGGCCGTGCTGCGGCCGCTGAAAGTAGTCTTGGACAACTATCCCGAAGGCCAGGTGGAGGAGATGGAGGCGGTGAACAATCCCGAAGACGCCTCCGCCGGCACGCGCAAGGTGCCGTTTTCGAAGGTGCTCTATATCGAGCAGGACGATTTTCGCGAAGAGCCGCCCAAGGGGTATTACCGGCTTTCGCCCGGGCGCGAGGTGCGCCTGCGCTACGGCTACTTCATTACCTGCACGAGCGTGGCGAAAAACGAACGCGGCGAAGTGGTAGAAGTGCATTGCACGTATGATCCCGCGACGCGCGGCGGCAACGCGCCGGATGGTCGCAAAGTGAAGGCCACCATCCACTGGGTGTCGGCCGCGCACGCGCTCGACGCCGAAGTGCGACTTTACGACAAGCTCTTTACAAAGCCCAATCCTAACCAGGTAGAGGAAGGCCAGGACTTCACCGCCAACCTGAATCCTAACTCGCTGGAGGTGCTGCGCGGCTGCAAGCTGGAGCCGTCGCTGGCCACCGCCGCCGTGGGCAGCCGCTACCAGTTCGAGCGCCTGGGCTACTTCTGTGTGGACCTCGACTCTGCCCCCGGCAAGCTGGTGTTCAACCGCACGGTGGCGCTGAAAGACACCTGGGCCAAGGTGGCGGGGAGAGGGAAGGGGTAGCACTCTGCGACATTCCTGCCGTGCTCTTTCAGCCGGACGGGTGGCCACTCAAGCATTCTCTGCTTGAGCGGGATGGTTACGGATTCCACTCAGTGCATGCCTTAGCTTCGACCCACTCAAGCCAAAACCGGGCTTGAATGGGCCACTCTGATCGTTCACGAAGATGGCTCTCCAACACGACTAGCTTTGCGGTGAGGGTGGAGCAGGGCCTTCGGCCCTGCGTCCTGGGGGCAGAGGAGTCGGCGGCTTTAGCCGCTGAGGTAAGGATGCTCAGGCGCGTTCGTAGTACCTCAGGGGCTGAAGCCCGGGAATTTTTTTGCCGCTGATTCGCACGGCTAAAGCCGTGCGCTTCCACCCTGGCTTGGACAGGTGCTTCCACGCAGGCCAAAATTGGGTTGCGAGTTTTGAGTTTCGAGTTTTGGGTTGCGAGTTTCGAGTTTTCGGCTCTGAGTCTTGAGTTTCCGGTTCAAGCCTCTCTGCGAACAGTGATGTTGCGGGATTATTGACCCCATCCGCGCCAGTCGCTTCAGCGACGGTATAGGAAAGCCCAGGACGGGAGTCCTGGGAAAGCGATCGGTCAAAATTCAAGTCCCGTAGGGACGGCACCCTCAGGGGCTAGAGCCCACTTCATTCCTGCTCTTTTCTGCAGGCCTGAAGGCCTGCTCCACCCGGCCGGAATGTCTTTGAGCACCTCGGCGCTTCTTTATCCGTAGGGGTGTTTCGACTCGGGCATACGCCCTCGCTCAACATGACAGCCAAATGAGTTGGCGGGCACGCGCCCCCGCTCAACATAACAGAGCGGCACGAGCCACCTCCGGCGGCTCTTCCTCTCGGAACGTGGTAAATTGTCGCTTCTCGTTTCAAGCAATCAAAGTCCATTTCATCCAGTGGAGAAAGGTCGGATGCGAACGCCCATGTTGAGGACTATCAAACAGAAGCTGGCCGTACTCGCGATTGCAACCCTGGCGATTCCGCTCACCTCAGCTCTTGCCCAGGTAAAACCAGAAACCGCCATCAGTAAGCCCGAACCGGCAAGGACGGAGCCCGCACATCCAGAACACTTCACCCCCGAGCAGCAGGCCAGCAAGGGATCGGTCACCATCGGCGGCAATGTGATTAACTATGACGCCTTTGCCGGCACGCTGGTGGTGCATCCCCAGGGCTGGGACGATGTACCGCAAAATACAGCCCCGGACGCCAAAAACGAGCCTGCCGAAGCCAGCATGTTTTACGTGGCCTATTTCAAATCGGACAATAAAGGAGCGCCGCGTCCGCTCACCTTCCTTTACAACGGCGGCCCAGGATCCTCCACAGTTTGGCTGCACATGGGGGCATTCGGACCGAAGCGCGTGATCACCGCGGACGACAGCCACACTCCGGCGGCACCCTATCGCGTGGTGAACAACGATTACAGCCTGCTCGACGTGAGCGATCTAGTGTTTGTGGATGCGCCCGGCACCGGCTTCAGCCGCATCGCGGGCAAGGACAAAGAGAAAGCCTTCTACGGCGTGGACGAGGACGGCTGGGCGTTTGGCGATTTCATTTCCCAGTTCCTCTCCAAGTACGGGCGCTGGAATTCGCCCAAGTATCTGTTCGGAGAAAGCTACGGCACCACGCGCTCCGCCGTGCTCAGTAACCTCTTGCAGACCGAACGCGATATTGACCTGAACGGGGTAATCCTGCTCTCGCAAATCCTGAACTTCTCCCTGGATTCAGATTTCCCCGACTTCAATCCCGGGGTTGATGTGGCCTATGAACTCAACCTCCCCACCTATGCGGCGACGGCCTGGTACCACCACAAGCTGCCGGGCCCGCAGCGTGAACTCGAGCCTCTGCTGCAGGAAGTGGAACACTTCGCCATGAACGACTATGCTCTGGCGCTGGCGGCGGGCTCCTCACTTCCCCTGGACCAGCGCCACGCCATCGCGGCCAAGCTTCACGACTATACCGGCCTTCCCGTCGCCTACATTGAGAAGGCAGACCTGCGCATCAATGGCGGCGAATTCGCGAAGAACCTGCAAGACGCGAGCGATCTAACCACCGGCCGGCTGGACACACGTTTTTCCGGACCGACCATGGATCCGCTCAGCAAAGCGGCCGAGTATGATCCGCAATCAGCGGCCATCTCTTCGGCTTATGTGTCCGCGTTCAACGACTACGTACGCAAAGATCTGAAGTTCGGCGAGAACCGCGATTACAAGCCGGAAATTGAGCTGTTCCGCTTTTGGAGTTTTAAGCACAAGCCTCCCGGAGTCCCGTTTCCACTACCGGGGGCAACCAACGTAATGCTCGATCTGGCCACTGCCATGAAGTACAACCCGCAGCTCAAAATCCTTCTGAACGCAGGCTATTTCGATCTCGCTACCCCGTTCTACGAAGGCGTTTACGAAATGGATCATTTGCCGATTCCACTTGATTTGCATAAGAATATCGAATTGAAATTTTACCAATCCGGACACATGGTCTACGCCCACGAAGCCTCCCTGAAAGCGATCCACGACAATGTCGCGGAGTTTATCCGTAGCAGCCAAAATTCGAAAACCAGGGTGGCCCAGCGATAAGGGGCTCGCTGAGCACCCGGTAAAGAAGGGGTCATAAGACTGGATTCTCGTGAGCCGCAGTCACTCAAAGCAAGACCGGCTTGAGTGGGCCACCGTCCGAGGTTTCGCTGAGAAGCCTGTGCGGCGACGGCGTCGGTTTGTCAGCATCGCTGCCGCCGTTTAATCTGATTGCACCCGGAAGCGCATGGGGTCCGGTGATCCTCCCGGTCTTCAAAACCGGCGTGCGGCGGGTTTGCCCGTCGTAGGTGGGTTCGACTCCCACTCGCTTCCGCCAGGTTCGCGCGAGGTCCTTCGGCTGCGCTCAGGATTTCGGCAGGCGGCTCAGACGCCGCCTGAACGCCTCAAGTTCGACTCCCACTCGCTTCCGCCATTTATCAAACCTTACAGAGGGCGGAATCAGGCGGCAATCAATAAGATTTGCGGCCCGCAATACTGCTGGATGGGTGCGGGGCATGTCAGGGTCCGAGAGCAGAATAAGTGGTCGCAGCAGCCTGCGTTGGCTGTCAAGTGCGGGAGAAGATTGACTTGTACTTATCCCAGTAGGCGTACCCTAAATAAGCAGTCAGCACCAAGACGATTGCGCCAACCCACAAGAATGAGGGCAACAACCGGGCGTTGACTATTACAATTCCTACAACATCGGGCGCAAGGAATAACGTTGCTAAGGCCGGCAAGATGCCCACCAGCAGCATGAAGCCGGCAACGATCTCAGTTACCTTCACCATCTGGAAAATGCCTGAAGCCCAGAACACTTGCGTGAAGGCGACCATCTTCGGCGGGACGCCCTGGGTGGAGTTGCCCATCAGCAGCCCGCTAACGCCGCTTGCGAGCATGATCAGGCCCAGCAACATTCGGATAGAAATCACGAGATAGCGGTTGCGAAAATTCATAGCCCCTCACACTACCGACGCTCCGAGCAATCCTTCGCCCGAGAATTGGAGAAGCTCCTCACAATCTACTCAGGCCGTCCGTGTTGAAAATTCTCGCGGCCAAACAGCGGCACGGAGAATTGCAAACGTGAGCATTGTACACAGGAAACGCAGGTGAAGCTGTCGGCTCTTACTTCACTTTGAACTTTGTCCTTCTGGGTCTTTGTAGAGGACGTGCCCTTCATGCTCGCATTTTTTGTATTCTTCTGGGGACATAGGTATCGGTTTTTCGTTTGGCAGCACGGATTCGCAGCGCATCAGATTCTCGAATCCGGGGGCCGAGAATATCCCCACCAGGCTGACGGTCTCGCTTCCGGCGTTCTTTACACTTACCCAGGTGTACGCCGGAATGAATACTATTCCTCCCGCGTGCAGATCGCGTTCCTGGTTCCCCAGATGAACGTGAGCTGTTCCTTTTTCGATGAACAGAATCTCATCCTGTCCCAGATGTTTGTGGGCTGGTATTTCGTCTCCTGGATGCATGTCTTCGGTCACCAAAACGAGGTGCTGAGAGCCGTTGTTCTTCGGGCTGACCTTCAGTACAAATTCGCCAGGAGGAAGGTCTCGCCATATGCGGCGCTCACCTTCATCTTTTTCCAGCAAGAGGGGTCTGGGAGTATCCTGGGACGCGGTTGCAGAACTGGATCGTGCTGATCGAGCTTGAAAGACACAAACCGAAATGAGCATCACAGCCATGGTCACAACAGTTGAATTTGTTTTCATGGCAAGTCCCTTTCACAGGTGACCGAGCGATACTATCACTCCGACTATTGGCCCTCAGTGTGATTTGCGTGTCTTCGGCACTCGTAATTCCTCTCTGAAAGGGCGCCAGAGCCATCATTGAGGACACCGGTTTCAGAATCGCGGAAGGGCAGCTGGTGGCGTGTCGCGCGGGTTAGCAGGTCAGAGTGGGCGGTCCCGAATTCAACGACTGGTATATCGCGTGCAATTTCGCACCCACTACTTCCGGAGAAAAGCGTTCGGCTGCGTATTGGGAAATCTTTTGGGACGAATACAAATGCAAGTTAGTCAGCATGTAGTCCAAGCCTTGGTATAGGCTGTCCTCGTCGGCGGGAGGAACCAGGAGCCCGACATCCCGGGTGATGAACTCCTCGGGCCCGCCACAACGGGTGGCCAGCACAGGAATGCCGCTGGCTAAGGCTTCAATGGCCGGCGCCGAGAAGGTTTCACACAGGCTGGAGAGCACCAACAACTGTGCCCGGCGCATGAATTCTGCGACCTCTGTCCTGGTCTTAAGGCCGTGAAAAGCGACCTTATCGCAAAGTCTCAAATCCGCTGCGAGGCGCTCATACTCCGGCTTGGCGTCTCCATCTCCCACGATATCCAGCTGCCAATCATCCCGCTTCTGGTGTAGATGGGATACTGCGCGCAAAAGATAAGAGACACCTCTCGCCTCCGTTAATTGTCCAACGAAAAGAAGCCGCTTTGTATTAGCGCCGTTTCGAGTGAGCGCGGGAGAAAACAGCGTTGTGTCCGCGGTATTTGGTATGACCTGGGAGCGGGCGTGAATTCCGTAGTCCTCTATGGCTCTTTGCAAGGCGCGGCTTACAGGAAGAACCAGGTTGGCTCCGCGAAATGCCAGCCATGCTTTGAAAATGTCCAATCGGCCGAGCGCTCTCCGGAGGAAGGAGGAGAAGTGCTCGCTCACAACGACAGGAATGTGGTTCAGTCGCCCGAAGAGCACCGCGGGGCCGCCCGCATCGTAGACATGGACGTGAATAACGTCAGGCCGGAATCCCTCCTGCCCTACGTGGCGAAACGCCCGCAGCATGCTCCGCAAGTAGATCAGGTATGTCATTTTTTGGATGCGGGGAGGCCGATACCAAACCCGATAGACAGGGATGCCTTCTCTGATAACTTCGTGGTTTTCCTGCTCTATTTTCCACGCTCCGGACAGGTCGGGAGCAGGGCCGGCACAGTGTAGAACCCGCACATGGTCATAGATTGCCGCAGCCTTAGCGAGCTCGCGAACCCACACTGCCCTTGCGGGATATTGTTTTGTGGGATACCAATTCGTAACAACCAGAACCTTCAGACGATCCATGGTGGTGAGGCAAGTTGGACGTCTCCGCCTCTAATCCGAAAACATATGCCAATCGCTTACCGTCCGGTTTGTGTCTCCGTTTCTCTGTTTGTGCTCGTTATCCGACTGGGACAAGTTTGTTAAGCGCTTCCATGCGCCACTTTTGGCCGGTGGCTGCGGAACGTTCCGCTACGTCGATGATCTGCGAAACGCGGAGTCCATCTTTCAGGTCGGGAGCGATGCGCTGGCTCTGGTTGGCGATGGCATCTACGAAATCTGAGAACGCCAACTCGTACGAGATGTCTCGTCCTGCAGTAAGCCCGTGTCGCAAACGCGAGCATCCCTGTCCGAATGAGGCGATGATGCGCTGCGCCAAACTACGCCGGCCGCGAGCAACAATTTCAAGCGTTCCCGCAAGGTAATCCACGGTGAGGCGGGCCGACTCCCCATAGATCTCGAAGCGATTGCTGTCCGTGCCGCGCAGGGAAAAGAACGAGTGCATGAGGACCCCGTCCTCCAGTGTCATCTCCGTCCAGGCTGTATCCTGCTCGGAGCGCCGGGAAGCAACGCGAGCCGATACATCGCAGATGCGCTGTCCCAAAACAAACTGCGCGAGGTCGATGTGGTGGCCGGCGAGATCGAGCAGCACGCCTCCCCCCAACGAGCGCTCTCTTCTCCAGTCGTCAACCCATTCCCCTGCGGAGGTAAAACAGGAGCGGACAGCGATCACCTGGCCCAGGGTCCCGGAAGCCACTACATCCCGTGTTTTCGAGTAGAGGGGATGATGGCGGTAGTTGAAGCCAGACATGCCGACGAGGCTGGTTGCTTCCCAGGCCCGCACCACCGTCTCTGCTTCTTCGAGAGTCGACGCCAGCGGCTTTTCAACATACACATGCTTGCGTGCCGCCAGCGCCGCTAGGGCACACTCGGCGTGCAGCGCGCTAGGGGTGCAGATCAGCACCGCATCAACGTCCGCAGATCGGAGCAGTTCCTTCCAGTCAGCGAAAGCAGATGCTCCGCCCGCCAGCCGTGCGGCTTCCGCCCTGCGGGCGGGCACTGGATCGGCAACCGCAACTACCCTGGCGCCGCGCACCCGCCGCAGCGCGCCAAGATGAATGCGGCACACCACCTTGCCACAACCGATCACTCCCAACTTAACGAAGTTCATGCTTATCTCGTGTGGTAATCTCGGTCTGTTTCCGCTGTGCTGTCCCTAAGCCTGCAGTGGCTCCGGTTTTACCCGTGTTCCGGCAAGCCTCTCCCAGAAATATCCGGCGGCCACCGCCATTTGAGTACACGTCAGCAGAGCGACCGTGGCGCCGATCCCGGCAAACGGATTGGCTAATCCGTGCCGAATCAGGCGCACATAAAAGCTGCTGTCGCTGTGAAACTGGCCCCAGCCCAGATGCTCTCGCCGCAGGTGGAAACGGCGGGCTCCCCGGCCATAGTTGAAATGCTGATTCAGAAGAGCCCGCAGGCTCAGACTGTGATGATGATAGATCACGACTTCGGGCGCGTACGCCATGGCGTATCCGTGATGCGTCCAGCGGTCACAGAACTCGCGATCCTCGGACACTTCAAAAGCTGGGTAGAATCCCCCGACCCTGCGAAATAGATCTGCCGGAACCGCAAGGTTATTGCTGGCAAAAAACTGCGGAAATTCTCTGGCATTCGGCTGCCAGCTATAAACCACATCAATCACCGCCTGACTGGCAGCTGAATAAGGGTTGGCGTCAAGCCCATTAACTGAGCGACCTCCGCACAGCACGTCAGGCGCCCGCTCAAAACGCTCCTGCAAGCGCGTGAGCCAGTCACGGGAAGGGGCACAGTCATCGTCGGTGAAAGCCAGGTAGCGGCCGCGGGCGTGTTCAACCCCGGTGTTACGCGCCGCAGCGGGGCCACCTCGCTCCCGTCGGAGGAAACACAAATTCATGCGGTTGCGATAAGAATGGTGGATTTCCTGCAAAGATGCGGCGCCGCCATCATCCACGACGATGACTTCAAAGCCATCGCGAGGGTAATCCATTTCGGCGATCGCCTGCAGGCACGCCGCCAGCTGCTTTGGCCGGTTGTGCGTGGGAACGATGACCGAAAAAAAAGGCGCCGCGTCAGGCATAGCTTTTAGAAACCCAGGCGGCGGCGTCGCTCTTCTGCACATGCCGCACGCGCTTAAACTCAAAATAGGTAAACCGATGAGCCGCCAGGGTCCTGCCTACTGCGTAACCCAGCATCTGTCCTAAACCGTCCAAGCCCAGACCGTAAACAAGAATGGGAAGAAGGTTTCGCCTCCCCTTCAGGTTATCCGTCATCGACATGATGCGGCGCAAGCGCACAATGGGAATAAGCGGAGCCGCCAGGGCGAAGAACAGCCGCCGGGAAAGCGTCCAATGTTCGTTATGAGCGCGAAAAGCGGCGAATACGAGGCCAGCCTGAAATTGCGTAATGGTCCACGAGGAGAAGCGGCTGAAGTTCATGTGCGACGTTCGCGCCCCGGTTTCCAGGTAAAGATGGTGGCCCTTGCGGCGCAGGTCCCAGTGCAGCACGCTTTCTGCTTCCAGCATGTCGTCAAGAGCAGGCCCGTACTCCAAGAGGACGGCGCGTTTATAAGAGCTGTTATGCCCGGGAAGGTGCTCCACCTCGCCGGCGCCAACCGGAGGCCCCCATTGGCCGTAGGCAATTAGATAATCCGCGCGGGCTACCTTGGTGCCGGGATTGGCGTTGCACACTTGCGGGCCAACAGCAGCCCACGGTTGCTGATGGGCTTCGACCAGCCTTTCCGCCCAGTCCAGGCGCGGAAAACAGTGGTCTTCTCCGAAGACCACGATGGGTGCGGTGGCTCGCCGGACGCCGGCCGCATAAGAAGCGCCAATGGACCGAATCTCCCCCACGAGAACCACCTGATATCCGGCAAACACCTGCAAATCATCCCGCTTCAGGCCAAGCGTACTGGAATCGGGTGCGACAATAACAATCTCAATGCGGTCGCGGATGGTTTGCGCCCGCAGAACTCGGATCGTAGTCGCCAGATTCTGGTAAGAATCAGGGGTTATCAGGATTACGGAAATCAGGGGCGAAGAGGAAGTGTTCGAATCGGGTCGTATCATTGTAGGAGCCACCACTTACAGCTGGAGCAAGGGTTAGCAAAAGAGCACGTAAGGTGCCAAGTTCCCGTCACTTAAACATTGGCGGCACAACGACTCCACGCAATGTCCCAAGTCCTCCAAACACACCGACCTGCGACAAGGAGGCAAACCCTGCCCGCACGCGGAGGATGGGGTTTAACACGAAATCTCCAAGAATCCCCCTTCCACAGGTGGAGAAAGAATTTGCACACGGATACGATACTTCTCCATTGTTCAGGTGGCATTACTCGTTAACTAATAGCACCTTTGTACCACTCGCCTTGCAAGGGAACGTCGTTGCTTCACCTCTTCTTGCCATCAGGTGCAGAGCAGTAAGCGGCCGGATTGGCCTGAGACGTGCAAACAGACTTCAGGGACACCTCACCCGGCGATACACTAGAGCTTCTCGAGGTTACGGTGGCGCAGCTGCCGTTTCGACCCCGGGAACCTGCCTGGAATGACAGAGCCTTCGCAAACCGTCGTAGCGCCTTCGGAATTGCGGCTCAAAATGCCGGCGACAGCTCAGGCCTTTGCCGCCCAGCGAGACACCGTGCGGAGCATATGGCTGCTGGTTGTTGTGCTCCTGGCGGCAGCCACTATCACGCTGCACGGCGTACACCGGTCGGGTGACTTCGGCATGCATGACGAAGGCACTCACGTGATGACCGGCGTTTATTTTGCCGACCTGCTTACCGATCTTCCTGTCTCGCATCCGGTGCAGTACACGTACGAGTTTTACGCGCGCTACTCCACTCTGGGACTCATTCACTGGCCGCCATTTTTTCCATTTGTGGAAGGGCTGGTATTTCGAGTCCTGGGGCCAACCGTTCTCGCTGCGCGTATGACGGTTCTGCTTTTCGCTCTGCTCGGGCTTGCGTTCTGGTTTCTCCTGGTCCGCCAATTGCTTGGTCCGCAGGCAGCGGCCTTTGCGACCTTGGCGCTGGCTCTGCTCCCGTCCATTGTGGTTTACGAGCAGGCGGTCATGCTGGAGATACCGTCGCTGGCCCTATGTATAGTGGCGGTCAACTTCTGGTTGCAGTTCCTTCGCACGCAGCGCTCACGCGCGCTGGCCTGGTTCGCAATCGCCGCCTCGCTGGCGGTGCTTACCAAGCAGCACAGCATCTATCTGGCGCCGTTTTGCTTGCTTTCTGCGATTGCCGCGGGTAAGTGGCGTTCTCTCGTGACCCGCCGCAGACTGATCGCTTTGGGCGCATCTGCACTGTTGGTCATCCCCTTCTATTTGCTGGCCGTGAAGGTTCACCTCTCCAGCATTGCCGATCACGTGGTAACCAAGCATGCCTGGCGGCTTTCCGGTTTGCGATTTTATTTGCGAGCAGTCCCGACGGAAATCGGTTGGCCCGTCCTGGGGCTGAGTTTATGTGGAATTGCCTTGAGTTGCTGGTGGGGCCGCCGGCGCGACGCCGCGGTCATGCTCAGCTGGATTCTAGCTTGCGTTCTGACATTTTCCTTTTTGAACGCGCGAGAGCCGCGTTATTTCATGTACGCGCTGCCGCCGATTGTCTATTTCGCCTGCTGGCCATTCGCCATGAATTTCCGGGACCCTCGCCTTCGCGTTGCGGTTTGCGCAGCCTCAGTGATCCTGCTGTTCACATACGTCCCGGCGGACTGGCACGCTGACTATCCCTCCGTCTCCGGATACGGCGATGCGGTGCGCGGCGTCGTTCAGGGAATCCCAGGCCGGGAAGTTCTGCTGTTTGATGGAGATGATGTTGACAGCACCAACGTGAGTTTTTACTTGCGGCGGCAGGACCAGCAGCGCCGCTTTGTCCTATTCAGAAAGGGGCTATATGCGACACGCATCATGTCCATGTTTGGGAGCACCGAACTTGTAAGCAACCAGTCGCAATTGCAAGGCATGCTTGCCGCTTATGGCATCAAGCACGTTCTGATCGCTAATGAAACAAAGCAGCACCACCCCTCAGAAGAGGTGTTGCGTGCACTTCTGCAAACTCCTCAGTTCAAACTGTTAGCGAAATTTCCCATTATGGGAAGCGGCCGCGTTCATTATCTGCTGCTCTACCAGAATCAAGCCGCCTCAGGTCCGACGCAAACAGAGTTGCGTCTGCCAATGATGACTTTGAACCACGACATTGTGGTTCCCCTGCGCGACTTGGGAATTAAATAGACCCCACCCCGCTGAAGCTCCTGCCGGCTATGTCATTCAAAAGGCAGCGGTTCTGTTCTGTCCCGGAGCCCCCAGTGCCGGTCTAGGAGTTCTCACCGGAATCGTGTACTAAGGCCGATACTGCGGGGTGGCAGGGCAAAGAATTTCCTGTGCGTGCCATTTCCCTGCACTGTCCACAGCGCGGGACCTAGCCATAAGTCTTTATGTTGGAGTTATTTGCGGATGGAACCCGGGTTGCTCATTCGACTGCTTTCACCGCAGGTTGCGTACTCGGGGCGCGTCTTATCCATGTTAAGCATAGTGGTGCCAGTACACAATGGCGGTCGGCAACTTGCCAGCTGCCTGCAGGCCTTGCAGGCCTCCTCATATCACGATTTTGAAGTGCTGGTCGTGGACGACTGCTCGACCGACGGCACGCCCGCGGTCATCCACTCCCATGGCGCGGGCTACCTGCGCACAGCGCGCCGGCTAGGCCCAGCGGGGGCAAGGAACCTGGGCGCACAGGCAGCGCGGGGCAGCATCCTGGTGTTCGTGGATGCGGATGTGCAGGTGCCCCCGGGGGCGCTGGCCATCATTGCCGAGGACTTCGAGCGCGATCCGCAATTGCAGGCTGTGTTTGGCTCCTATGACCAGGAGCCATCGGCGCCCGGATTCTTTTCGCACTACAAGAATCTCTTCCATCACTACATTCACCAGACATCAAGCGAGAATGCAGCCACGTTTTGGGCCGGGTGCGGCGCAATACGCCGCGAAGTGTTCGAAAAGCTCGGCGGATTTCAGGCCGAACGCTATGCTCGCCCTGCTATCGAAGACATCGAGCTCGGCTTGCGCCTGGTCCGGGATGGGCACAAGATTCTGCTCGACAAAAGGCTGCAGGTCAAACACCTGAAACAGTGGACCCTGCTGGGCATGATCAAGTCCGACGTGCGTGATCGCGCCGTGCCCTGGGCGAAGCTGATCCTGGAGCTGGGGGAAATGCCGCGCGATCTGAACCTCACCTACTCAGCCCGGTTCAGCGTCGCCGGCACGCTGTTGCTGCTTCCCCTGATTTTGCTGCTCCTGCGGTCGGGGCAGAGTGCGCAAGGATTGATTATGTTGAGATCCTCGGTGCTTGTCCTCGCCCTGCTGCTGCTGGCATTGAACTACCGTGTATACCGCTTCTTCTGGAAACAGCGGGGGTTGGCTTTCGCAGTGGCCGCGGTTCTGACGCACTGGCTTTATTACTTCTACAGCGGATTGACGTGGGCTTATTGCTATACGGCCCACTTAGGTGCAGCTCTTCGCACTCCCCCACTAGCACCCGCAGCGATACCCCGGCTTCAGGCCGACGGCAAGCCAAAGCGCTCAGCCGCGGCCGTAACCGGGGCCGACACGGACTGATTCTAGTCCAGTCAGCAGGAGCAGGACGCCGGTGAGCTTCGTTGCCGGCGGTGGGCCGAAAATGGGAAATTTTGGGGGAACTTTGATACCGAATTCGTCAGATCAGGTTGTAATCGTAGGTGGCGGTCCCGCCGGGCTGACTGCCGCTTATGAACTGGCCAAGCATGGCAAGCCGGCGGTGGTATTGGAAGGCGACAACATTGTCGGCGGCATCGCCCGCACCGTTAATTACAAGGGATACCTTTTCGACATTGGCGGTCACCGCTTCTTCAGCAAATGGGACGAAGTCAACCAGATTTGGCGGGAAGTATTGGGCCATAGACTGATGGAGCGCCAGAGGCTTTCCCGCATTTTCTACCGCAACCGGTTTTTCTTTTATCCATTAAAGCCGTTCAATGTTTTATTCGGAATGGGTCTATGGGAGAGCCTGCGGATTCTGGGCAGCTACCTCACGGCCCGGCTGTTTCCTTCTCGCAATGAGGAGACGCTTGAGCAGTGGGTTTGCAACCGGTTTGGCTCTCGGCTGTACAAGGCCTTTTTCAAGACCTACACGGAAAAGGTCTGGGGCGTCCCCTGCAGCGAGATTCACGCCACCTGGGCTGCCCAACGCATCAAAGGCTTGTCGCTAATATCCGCCATCCGCCATGCCTTCAGCAATGGTGGGCAAGACAAGGTAAAGAGCCTGATCTCCAGCTTCTACTATCCCGAGCGCGGGCCCGGGCAGATGTGGGAGATGCTGGCTGAGCGACTGCAGCAGCTCGGACAACCGGTTTTGCTGGAACGGCGCGTGGTGCGCATGGTTCACCATAACGGGCGAATCGAAAAAGTAGTGACCAGCGGGCCGAAGGGGGAAGAGCACTTCTATGGCAGCGATTTCATCAGTTCCATGCCCATTCGCAGCCTGGTTCGCGCCCTGCAGCCCGCAGCGCCGGCGGAGGTGGTTCGTGCCGCCGAGTCCCTGCGCTACCGGGACTTTCTTACCGTGGTTCTCATCGTCAATCGCAAGCAGGTGATCCCCGATAACTGGATCTACGTGCATGATCCGTCGGTAAAAGTAGGCCGCATTCAAAACCTGAAGAACTGGTCGCCGTTCATGGTGCCGGACGCAGAAAAGACCAGCTTGGCCATGGAGTACTTTGTCTTCAAGAATGACGAGATGTGGAATATGCCGGATGAGGAACTCACCAAACTGGCGACGCGGGAGATCGTGCAATTGGGGCTTGTGAGTCCGGAAGAAATCGTGGACGGCACCGTCGTGCGCATGCCCAAAGCCTATCCCATGTACGACACCGGCTGGCTGGAGAAGGTCGACATTATCCGGCGCTACCTGGATGCCAACCTGCACAACTTGCAGCTGGTCGGCCGCAACGGCATGCATAAGTACAACAACCAGGACCACTCCATGATGACGGCGATGTACGCGGCGCGGAACATCATGGGCGCGGACTACGATCTTTGGGCGGTAAATACCGAGCCGGAATACCACGAAGAGAAGAACCCGGACGAAGATCGCACAAGCGCGGATAGTCCTGAATACCGCCGGCCTCCGTATGCGGAACCGCCGCGCGTTAACAGCCAGATTGCCTGAGGTCCAGCACAGCTGGGAACAGAGGACGGATGAGTGCCACGACTGACCCTTCGGACGCGGTAGCGGCACCTTCCAGCCGAGTGCCGGGGGTGCGCCGTCAGATGGTGGACGGCAGCCTTCGCATCCTCATTGCCGAAGGCCTGATCCTGCCCACCGGCCTGATCACGGCGGCATTCCTGACGCGTCACCTGGGGCCCTCCAAATACGGCCTGTTCACCCTGGCTTCCGTCGTAGTGCTGTGGATCGAGTTCTTCGTTACCTCCGCCTTCTCGCGGGCTGCGATTAAGCTGATCGGGGATGCGGAAGACTGGCGGCCGTGGGGGGGCACGCTGGTCCGCTTCTATTTCCTTGCGGGCGTGCTGGCGGCCGTGCTGCTGTGGCTGGGTAGCGGCGAACTGGGCCGGCTGCTGGGCGAGCCGGCGATGGCCGGTTACCTGCGCCTGTTCGCTCTCGACATTCCCATTTTCAGCCTGGCCACCGCCCATCGCGACATCCTGGTAGGTATGCGGCGCTATCGCGAACGCGCGCTGGCCAGCGCGGTACGTTGGATTGCCCGCCTCGTCCTGATTGTAGTGCTGATCTGGGCAGGCTTATCCGTCCGCGGAGCCATTTGGGCGATGATCGGGGCCTCGGTGCTCGACTTCGCTGCCGCCCGCTTTTACGCTCGGCCACCCCTTTGGGGCCGCTTTCCCGTGCGCCTGCAACGGCTCTGGGACTATGCTCTGCCGCTCTTTCTCTCGGGTATAGCCATGAGGCTGTTCGACAAGCTCGACCTGTTCGTGCTGAAAGTGCGGGGCGCAAGCGCTGCGACCGTCGGCCTTTACGGGGCCGCACAAAATCTAACCGTTGTGCCGGCGTTGATCGGGACCGCTTTCGCCCCCGTCCTGCTATCCGCTCTCACTCACACCATGCGGGATGGTGCGGAGGATCTGGCCCGCGAAGTGGCACAGGATGCGGTGAAATTCACGATTTTGCTTCTGCCCTTTGCCGCCCTGATCGCGGCATCGTCCCCGGCCATTGCCACGCTGGTGCTGGGACAGGCATTCGCGCCAGCCGCGCCATTTCTGGCCATCTTGATCTTCGCCGGCTTCGCCCGGCTGCTGGTATCGGTGAGCCTTTCCATCCTGATTGCCGCTGAGCGCCCGGGATGGGTGCTCTGGCTCACC
>DATEGM010000289.1:0-4744 GCA_035280085.1 Terriglobales bacterium | reverse complement strand
CCACTGACATTCTGAACATGTGCATCTTTGCCGCCCCCATGGTGGCGCTGTACGTGGTCAGCATCGCCGTGGCCTGGCTGGTGCATCCTAAGCGCAGGCGCGCGCGGCGCGAGGCGGCAGCGGCCAAGTCGTCGCAATGAGGTAGCAGATTTCAGCGCGGCCGATTATGCCTGTGCACAGCGATGCGATAGACATAACTTCGGGCATGACTTTTTGGGTAGAGTTACTGCCGCGCTGTGAGGCAGGGGGCGGGGTGTGTACCGTATCGCGACGTGAAGAGCGGCTGTGTTACTGTCGGTTGCGTTTCGGCTGCTGCTGGGTTCGCGTGCGTTGTATCTTTTTGCGTAACTGTTGGGCTTTCTTTCTCAGTTCTTTGGCAGTTTGCCGTAGGGCCTTGGATCGCTCAAGCAGAGCGAAACTGGTTTCCGCATACAGTCTGGCTATGTCCTCTGCATTTGCCATCGTGACCCACTGATGAACTTACCGCCATCGTTGTTGATTCGTGGGTGTGCCTAGTTACTCTGTTTAGTCCAGAGATTCGCTGGCTGCGACAGCCTTGCGCCCGCCTTTCTGCCACTCCGCCTCAAGTTTCTTCTGGTTGGCGATTCGAGCGAGCACGCAGTGGAGGATGTAGCCGCTGATGGTCCGGCGCTCACGGTGGGCTGCTTGCCGGATAGCTTCCGCTTCCTCTCCTGTGCAGCGCACGAGCAAAGCTGTTCGTTCTTTTGCCACGGCTATCTAATGATATCTGCCCCCCCCCCGGAATGCAAGGGCAAATTCCGAGGTAGCGGCTTCGTCGCCGGTCCTGCCTGTTACCCTGCCTGCCCGAATCGTGCCCAAAAAACTGAAGCGGGCGTCTGGTTGGCCCGTCGGGACGGGAGCAAGCGGCCAAGAAGAATGAAGCTTGGCGGCAATCCGGGGCCGACCGGAATACTTTCAAGCACAAAACAGCGCAACCCACCTCAGCTGCTGCCAGAAAGCTTCAATTGATACAATCACTTGTCTGAAGATGGCCGACGGATGCATCAGGCAGGTGCATCCTAAGCCAAGCGCGCCAGACGCGAGTCTGCGGCGGCCAAGTCGTCGCAATAACCCATGAGCACGTGACAAGGAGAGCAGGGAACTGTGGCCAACATTGTGCGCGGCCTCCTGTTTTGCTTGATGGTTACCGGCCTATGCGCTTGTTCGCAAAGTAAGCCGGCAAACAAGGCAAGCTCCGAAGGTGCTTCCGCCAGGCCTGCCGCCATGACCGAAGCCGCTCCCGCCAGCGAAGCTATTCCGCCTGATACCACGCCGCCGCCGCACATTGATGGTGCTAAAGCCATGGACTATGCGAGGCAAGTGGTCGGCTTCGGCCCGCGTTACCTCACCAGCCCCGGCCACAAGAAGACGGAAACTTTCCTCCGCGCGCGCCTGAAAGGCGACGAACTGGAGGAAGACGCTTTCAGCGCTTCCACGCCGGCGGGCAGTCTGGCGATGGTCAACTTCATCGCCAAATTTCCTGGAGCACAGAACGGGATTGTCGTGCTCGCCGGCCACTACGACACGCTTTATGGGCGAAACGATTTTGTGGGCGCCAACGATGCTGCCTCCGATACCGGGCTGCTGCTGGCCATTGCCGACTATCTGCGCGCCCAGAAAAATCACCCGGGCTACAGCATCTGGCTGGTGTGGCTGGATGGAGAAGAGGCGATCAAGCAGTGGACCGCGGCTGACAGCGTGTACGGGGCCAAGCATCTGGCTGAGAAGTGGCAGAAGGACGGCACCGCCAAGAACATCAAAGGATTCCTGCTGGCCGACATGATCGGGGATAAAGATCTGGACATTGACCGCGACCAGAACTCGACTCCCTGGCTGGAGGACTTGGTGGGCGAAGCAGCCAAGCGACTGGGCTACCAGTCACATTTCTTTCAGCGCCTCAACGCCGTGGAGGACGACCACCTGCCTTTTGCCCGCATCGGCGTGCCGGTGGCCGACCTGATTGATTTCTCTTACGGCTACAACAATGTTTTCTGGCACAGCCCGCAGGACACCATGGACAAGCTCAGTCCGCAGAGCCTGCAGATTGTAGGCGACGTGATGCTGGAGACAACGCGACTTTTGCCGGCACACAAGTAAGCTTTTCACTTTTAATTCAGAGTACGCCTGAAATAAAAGAGGCTGTGGCACGACGCCCATCCAGGCGCGGAAGGCACGTGAAACGGTCGGAGAAGAGGGCATGAAAGTAGCCCGCCACTTCAGTGGCGGGAAAGGATGGCTGAAGAGCCCAGTCCCGTTAGGGACGACTGAGCATCCCAGGCAATAGTAGTGATCACCGCCGCTTACGTAGAGCAAAAAAGGGGCATCGAGATGCGCGAGCTTCAGCCGTCCCGCCGGGACTCTTAGCTGCACTGTGTCTCTGCCCCGCCAGTGAACTGGCGGGCTACTTTCAGCCGGTCTCTACGGGACCGGTGCCGCCTGACTTACTTCAGTAGGAAGTCTGCAAAAGTCGCAAACGCTATACGAAAGGGATGTCATTAGCGTGGGTTGGCTCTTCGGGCCCGAAGGCCCTTAGGATGACTCCAACGTTGGTAGCCGACGCAGGGGAGCACGTGCCGGTCTGATACATTCTCCCTAGCGTGTCTCCCGCTGTCGAATACGCCCGCCGCTTGCAGGAACGCGAGCTGAGCGCCGCACAACTGGAGCGCCTGCATGTCCGAATCGGCTACGTGCGGCTGCTGCTGGGAATTGCGATTGCCGTCATGGCCTGGTGGGCTTTCGCGCGCCACGCTTTTTCGGGATGGTGGCTGGTCGTGCCGATTGCGGCGTTTGCCGTGGTAGCGGCCCGTCACGCGAGAATTCTCCAGGCGCGCATTCGCGCCCAGCGCGCCGCCGAACTCTACAGGCGCGGCATTGCGCGCATCGAAGACCACTGGGCAGGCACGGGACCGACTGGCGAGCGTTTTCAAGACTTGCGCCACATTTACGCCGCCGATCTCGACCTGTTCGGCAATGCCAGCCTTTTCCAGTTGCTTTCCACTGCGCGAACGCGCATGGGTGAAGAAACATTAGCCCGCTGGCTGCTGGCGCCCTCCGGGCTTGAGGAGATTCGCGAACGCCAGGCTGCGGTTGCCGACCTGCGCGACCGGTTGGATTTGCGTGAGGATGTGGGCGTGCTGGCTGAAAATGTCGGCATTCATCCTGAGGCTCTGCTGCAGTGGGCGGAAGGACCGGTGCAACTGCGCTGGGGCCGGGTACGGGTGCTGGCGCCCCTATTGGCGGCCGCGGCCATCGCCACGGCGGTGGTCTGGGGCGTGTCTGGCAACATGCTGCCCTTCTTTGCTGTGATTGGAATCAACGTCGTGCTGGCTCGGCGCCTGAAGCAGCCTTTGGAGCAGACGCTCTTCGAGACCGAGCATGCCTTCGAGGATCTCGATTTGCTTTCCGCCGTGCTGGCCCGCCTAGAGCGGGAAACATTTTCGGCGCCACGCCTGCAGAGTCTGGGGCAAAAGCTGATTTCGCAGCAGCAGCCGCCTTCGCGCGCCATCGGCAAGCTGCGCACCATCATTGATTTCATCTACTCACGCGACAACCTGTTCCTGCGGGTGCTCGACCTGGGCATTCTCTACACCGTGCAGGTTGGCTTCTGGGCGGAAGCGTGGCGCCGGCGTCACGGAGCGGCCGTGCGCCGCTGGCTGGAGGCAATTGGCCAGATGGAAGCGCTGATTTCACTGGCCGCCTACAGCTATGAGCATCCCGCCGATACATTCCCCGAGTTTGCGACCGGTGCCGCGGTATTGGAAGCCGAAGAACTAGGCCATCCTCTGATCGCGGCGGATAAATGCGTGCGCAACAGCGTGCGCCTGGGCAGAGATGAGCGCGTGCTCCTGGTCAGCGGCTCCAACATGTCGGGCAAGAGCACGCTGCTGCGCGCGGTGGGCATCAACACGGTGTTGGCCATGGCCGGCGGAACCGTGCGCGCACGCCGGCTGCGACTGACTCCGCTGCAGCTCGGCGCCAGCATTCGCATCAATGATTCCCTGCAGGAGGGCAGCTCGCGCTTCTACGCGGAAATCACCCGCCTGCGCCATATCTTCGATCTGGCCGGGGGCGAGCCGCAGCTCCTATTTTTGCTCGACGAACTGCTGCAGGGCACCAACTCCATGGACCGGCGCATTGGTGGGGAAGGCATTGTGCGCGCCCTGGTCGAGCGCGGGGCCATCGGCCTGATCACCACTCATGACCTGGCGCTGGCCGAGATCAGCGGCCCGCTGAATGGACGAATCCGCAACGTCCATTTTCAGGATGAACTGGAGGACGGGCGCATTCGCTTTGACTACCGCTTGCGTTCGGGCGTGGTGGCCAAGAGCAACGGGCTGGAGTTGATGCGCTCCATTGGCCTGAACGTGTAGCCTCGCACCTCAGCACCATTCGCGCCAGCTAGGCGGCTTCCTTTTTCTCTGGAATGCGGTTTGGCGTGACGAACACCTCGCCTCCGCGCACTTCCACAGGATAGGTTTCGACACCGCTTCGTGCGGGGCCGGCGACTACGTGCCCGCTGCGAATATCGAACTGCGAGCCATGCCAGGGACACTGCACCGTGCAGCCCACCAGCGCACCATCTGAGAGCGGGCCGCCCTTGTGCGTGCAGTGATCGCTGAAGGCGAACATTCCATCCGGGCAGCGCCCCACAACTACCTTCAGGCCTTGCACCTCGGCCAGCACCATCTGGCCGTCAGCCAGTTCGCTCTGGTTACAGACCGGC
>DATEGM010000288.1:0-4903 GCA_035280085.1 Terriglobales bacterium | reverse complement strand
CGCCCACAGGGCTTTCGGTTCCAGAACAGTGACCTTGGCGGCCAGGCCGGCGGCAGCCGCGCCCGCGCCCATCAGCATAAAATCACGGCGGGATACGGAACTCTTGCGCATTTATTTTTGCCTCTCTCTAGGTGATTTTGGCTCCGCTTGCGGCCAGTTTGAATGTAGCAGGCGATTGTAGCGCAAGGGACGGGTGTTCTGACGGCCCACAGGGTGTCGTGCTTCCAAGTGCGATAACTGCATTCTGGCGTCCCGGCAGGGACACCCTGAAAGTAGCCCGCCGCTTCAGTGGCGGGAATGGCGGTTTCCAAGATCCAGTCTGTCAGGGACGGCTGAAAACATCCCTTGGGGCAAACTTCAGCCGTGCCGACGGCACTTTCTCCACTTCCCGTGCTTTCCCCGCCAGTGAACTGGCGGGCTACTTTCAGCCGGTCTCTCCGAGACCGGGTGGACCCGCCCGCACGAAACAGTTTGGCTAATAAACATCCAGCCCGGCGGGCGAAATAGCTTTTAGCCCAGGGCGTAAGCCCTGGGAAAACGGCCCGAACAGTTGTCTTGCGCGACCGAGTCCGCCAGGGCGAGGGAGCGCACTCCCCCAGGCATGCTAGTTCAGAGGAGAGATCCGTATCAGGGCACGCCTTCAGGCGTGCCGAAACAGCCTCAAAACAGGAATCCGGCTTCAGCCGCTGCGGAGATTTCACTGCGACTCGTTCGTCCTCTTGGCCTAGCGATGGCGGCCGGCGAGGCAGACAAACCCGTTCGGGTGCGCGAACACCACCAGACGGATTTCTGCAACCTGCCCTGCTTTTCGTGATTTCAAATTGGACAGGTTGTGGCGTCCGGTCCGGACGCTCTGAAAGTAGCCCGCCACTTCAGTGGCGGGAATGAGGGTTTCCACAATCCAGTCCCGTTAGGGACGGCTGAAGACATCCTGGGGCAAACGAGATCAGTCGTGCCTACGGCACTGTTCCCTGTTTCCGTGCTTTCCCCGCCAGTAAACTGGCGGGCTACTCTCAGCCGGTCTCTCCGAGACCGGTGGATTTGACCGCACGAAAAGAGTCCGGCTACAACACCAAGCCCGAAGGGCGAAACAGGTTTTAGCCCAGGGCGTAAGCCCTGGGGAAACGGCCGAAAACTTGTCTTGCGACCGAGTCCGCCAGGGCGAGGGAGCGCACGGCCTGCCAGCTCAGAGGAAAGATCCGTATCAGGGCACGCCTTCAAGCGTGCTACTCCTCCTCACCTGTAATTCTGAGAGAGCACGAGGCGGGCGGCACGAGCCGGGCGCGACCGACGTGGAGCTACGCCCCGGCGGTCAGCTTGTGGTGGCGTTGCGGTTCGGCGATGCCGTACTGGCGGATCTTATACAGCAGCGCCTTGTAGCTGATCTTCAGCAGCGCGGCCGCCTGCTTGCGGTTCCAGTTGGTCTGTTCCAGGGCGCGCGTGATGGCCTCGGCCTCGGCCTCGTCCTTGGCGCTGCGCGCCAAAGACTTCAGCCCGCCGCCGGAGTCGGCGCCGTCCCTGCCATTCCCTGCCGCTGCTCCGCCGTCGGACTGCGGCTGCAGTTCGTTGATGGCTATGTCTTCGTCACTCAAAATCAGAAAGCGTTTCACAAAATTGCTCAGCTCGCGCAGGTTGCCGGGCCAGGGGTGCTCCAGGCAGCGCTGCAAAAGCTTGGGCGAAAGCGCGATAGCCGGGCGCGCGTAGTGTTCCGCCATGCGCGACATGAAATGCTTCAGCAGCAGCGGAATTTCTTCTTTGCGCTCGCGCAGCGGCGGCAACTGCAGCGTGAAAGCGTTCAGGCGGTAGTAAAGGTCTTCGCGCAGGCGCTTGGTGGCCAGCGCTTCCGGAATGTTGATGTTGGTAGCCGCCAGGATGCGCACGTCTACTTTCACCACCGAGCGGCTGCCCAGGCGCGAGAACTGCTGGTCCTGCAGCACGTGCAGCAGCTTGGCCTGCAGCAGCGGCGGCATCTCGCCGATTTCATCCAGCAGGATCGTGCCCTTGTTGCACAGCTCAAATTTGCCCGGCTTGGGATGGGTAGCGCCGGTAAAGGCCCCCGCCTCGTAGCCAAACAACTCGCTCTCCAGCAGGTCGGCCGGCACGGCCGCGCAGTTCACTTTCAAAAAGGTTCGGTGGGCGCGTGGCGAAAGCTTATGGATCAGCCGCGCCAGCACTTCCTTGCCGGTGCCGCTTTCGCCCAGCAGCAGCACGGGAATGTCCACGCCCGCCACCAGTGCCGCCTGGGCGCGGATCTTCTTCATAGCCGGGCTGGCAGCCACGAAAAACACATCGTCGCAAAGCTCTTCTACCTCGCCGCCGGCCGGCGTCTGCGCCCGCAGGCATTGCTTGATCACGGCGTCCAGTTCGGCTTTCTGGAATGGCTTGGTGAGATAGTCCTGCGCCCCCAGGCGAATGGCCTGCACCACCTTGCGCGTGTCGCTTACGCAGGAGAGCATCACCACCTTCATGCTGGGCTGCATGTGGCGCAACTGCTCCAGGGTCTGCAAGCCGTCGAGCCCGGGCATCAGCAGGTCCAGCAGCACCAGGTCCGGACTGAGCCCGCGCTGCACCCGCTCCAGCGCATCGTTGCCGCTGTTGGCCGTCTCTACTTTGTAGGAATCCACTTCCAGCAGGGTGCGGATGTACCGCAACATGCCAGGTTCGTCGTCCACCAGCAGAATGTTCGGCGACGCGCTCATCGTGCTCCTCCCGCGGGAACGCCCGCCGGCCGCAGCGGCAGCAGAAAACAGAATTTGCTGCCCGCTCCCTGTTCGCTTTCCACCCAAATCTTGCCGCCAAACGCCTGTACCAGTCGCCGGGCGATGGCTAATCCCAGCCCCACCCCTTCGCCTGACGCCCCGGCCTGGGCCAGGCGAAAGAAATCGTCGAAGATTTCCTGGTGAAACTCCGGAGCTATCCCCGGGCCGGTATCGGAGACGCTCACCTTCACGGAATTGGGAATCTCGCTCTTCAGTTTGCGCCGGTCGTTAGTGGGCGGCGTCAGGTAGCTGGCGCGCCGCTCCCACATGTGCGGCTCGGCGTGCAGCCATACCGTGCCGCCCGCGGGCGTGAACTTGGCTGCGTTGTCCAGCAGATTGGAGAGCACGCGTTGTACTTTGGCGTAGTCGAAAACAAATGGCGGCAGCTTTTCGTTGCCCAGGTAGTACAGGGCCACGCTCTTCTGCTGAAAGCGCGCTGACCAGAAGCTGCACACTTCCCCCAGGCAGGCGTTCATGTCGCCGGCCTCAAACTTCATCTTCAGCTCGCCGGTCTCCAGCACACTGAAGGTCAGGAAATCCTGAATGAAATGTTCCAGGCGGGCGCTGCTGGCCTGCATGTCCTGCAGGATGGTGCGCTGCCGCTCGCTCAACGGCCCTACTTTTTCGTTCTGCAGCAGCTCAATGTAGCCGGAAAGAATGGCCAACGGGGTCTTCAAGTCATGCGCAGCTGAGGCCAAAGCGTCGGTGCAACGGTGGTATCGCTCCTGCAGTTGCATGTAAGCCTGCAGAAGTTCCTGCTGGCTGCTGGAACTGGCCCGGAGTTCGGTCTCGACCGCTCCGTCCTCGTTCGACCGTCCGGCTAGCTCCCCCTTGGTTGTAGACACACTCATCTCCAGGCCGGCAACTGCATTCGTTTGCGATCAAAGGGGGGAGGGATACCTAAGAGCTTGTTTTTCTACGCCCTGTAGGGGAATGCTATGTCAGAGTTTTAGCCCTGTCAACCGCCAAAATGCATGCCTTTGGTCACAAAAGAGAAAAAGATTGCGCCTGCCGGAAAATGGAAGCAATTGCCCTCGCCAGTGGCTTCTGGGCCGGGCGAATTTGCTCCCCCGACCCGAAAGTGGCGTCTGTCGCCGCTTCCCCGGCTAAGCCATGCCATCATGGGTCCATAAACCGAGCGAGTGCGTCTAATCGTTTGGAGCAGTATGATTTGGCAAATAAGGTGCGGGAAAACTGCTTTTTTAATCCAATAATCAGGGGTAAGCGTGGCCGGCCGGACTGTGGCAAAACAGCGTAGAAATTGGGAAAGATTGCCTCTGGCCATACCGGTATTTGTCCGTGGCCGCGACGAGAGAGGCAAGGAATTCCTTGAGTTTGCCACCGCTTTGAACCTCAGCGCAGGGGGGGTTCTGCTGGCCGTATCCCGCGCCTTGCCGCTCTCCTCCGGGGTTTCGCTGGAAGTGCCCAGCGCGCCCCTTTCCGAGGTGGATAACCTGCCGCGGGCCGTGCGTCGGCTGCAGGCCCGCGTGGTCCATGTCCGCCCCTCCAACCGCCACCAGCTGATTGGCCTGAAGTTTTCCCGCCCTTTGCTGCCTGCCTCAGGGAGGAAAGTTGCTTCTTCGCTGTGAAAAGCTTTTCCCACTGAACCGCCCCCATTTCCATTGCCGGCGAGCTTTCCCACAGGTCATTTTGAGACGCGGAAATCATAATCTAAGTTGCTGGTAAATATAGGCTTAATATGTAAATTGGCGCCTGCCGCGCGACCGGTTGTACTTTGGTGCTCGGGGTGCACTTAGCCGGGGTGCCGGGAGCGATAAGGCTCCGGCGGAGTGAACCAGAATGGCTGCAACTTCCGTCAGTTCGTTGGCCCAGTCGTTAGGCGAAATTCCCCCGGAGAGCGTTGTTTTTGGCCGCACCGAGACCATGCGCGCCCTGCGTGAGCGTCTGCAGAAGCTCGCCGGCGCCAACGTACCCGTTTTGATTCAAGGGGAAAGCGGCACCGGGAAGGACATTATCGCCCGCATGATCCATGGGCTCTCGCCCTGGAGGACCGGGCCCTTCGTCAAGGTGAATTGCCCCGCTATCCCGGGCACCCTGCTGGAAAGCGAGCTGTTCGGCTACGAAAAGGGTGCATTTACAGGAGCTTACGGCTCCAAGCCGGGGCGGGTGGAAATGGCCCACCG
>DATEGM010000287.1:0-3228 GCA_035280085.1 Terriglobales bacterium | reverse complement strand
GTTCCAGGACCTGTACAACTACGACTTCCGGCGCACCGAGCAGTGCATCATTCCCTATGCCACGCAAGAGGGCGAGATTTCCTTCTGCGCCTACAACACCGGCATCGGCTGGCGCAACATCGTGGAGAAGATGCACATGACCGCCACGCTCACCAAGTGGTACGACGAGCATGGGCGGCATGAGATCTTCGCCGGCGGCAAGAAGGTGAGCCTGGACGGTGTGGAACTCAAGGCGCTGACACTGAAAGACGAAATCGTCACCACCGAAGAGCAGAAGGACCTGGATGCGCTGGGCATCGCCAAGAACGCGCGCGAGGAGAAGATCCGCGCTCGCAACCAGAAGATCAAAGACGATGCCGCCCATAACGAGAAGATGGCCCGGTTGTACCGCGAGGTCATCCTGAAGGAGGGGCCGGCCGCCAGCAAAGACGGCTTCATTCCGCTGGATGCGCTGCAGGCCAAGGCCACCAAGAAGAGCGAGGAAGTCGCCGAGGAAGTGCTGGGAGACTAAGAACTGTTACCCGGAGACGTTCAGGCCGCCGGTTTCGCGCCGGCGGCCTTTTCTTCGTGCCGAAGCGGCGAACCGAGTGGCTGTGGAGACCAGCTTTAGCCGCTGTGCTTTATCCGCAGCGCCTGAAGGCGAATTTCTCAAGCCGTTCGGCGCCGGCACGGCTGAAGGTTGTGCCCTGATACGACGCCTGACCAGTGCGTGGCGGGGTGTGCCTGCGGAGGACAGCGGAGCCTGGTTCCTACCCGAGCTTCTCGCGGGCGAGGGCGCCCGCGCCACAAATCTGCTGTGCCGACGCTACTTTCTTGAGGCTGGGGGCAGCCTCAGTTGCTTCCCTGAGGCCTGAGCAGGATAATGAGGCGCCCGCCGTACGACATTGATTACAATAAGGGTTTAGCCTGATTGAGTCTGCAGCTCTGAGGAGACCTGTTTTGCAGGAATCAAGGCAAAAGGGAGGTCCGGCTACGCCCGTTTTCTGGCGCGTGGAAGGCAGCCTGCTCAACCTGAGCACGGTGCGTCCGGTGGCTTTCTTTGCCTGGAATGCCCAAAGCTTCGCTGAGCGCTGGATCCGCCGCGGCGCCGTCTTTGTGCAGGCGCTGTTGCGGCCGTTGTTGTACGCCACCAACCGCGTATTTGCCACCCGCGTGGGCAACGCCATTCTCCGCGACATCAGCCGTGACCGCCTGGACCTACTCGGAGAGGAATACTTCCACTACCACCTGCAACCGAAACTGAAGCCCGCGGGCGTGCAGGCATTGCGCGAAGCACTGGCGCGCGGAGAGCGGGTTGTACTAGCCAGCCAGGGGCTGGACCACATCATGCGGCCGCTGGCGCACTATCTGGGCGTAGAGGAGCTCATCTGTAACCGGCTGGAATTCCGCGACGGCTATGCCACCGGGCGGTTGCTGGAGCCGGTGATCCGCCCGCGCGGCGCCTTCGCCCTGATAACAGGACGCGGGTCTGACGGGCGCCGCGAGCTGCAGCAACTGAGCCGGGAGCTCAATTGCCCGCCACAAAAGCTGCTGGCAGCGGTGGTGCCGGCCCAGCGGGAGGTCAAAGCGCCCGAGCGGACCCTGGTGCGCTTTAATTCGGTGAGCGCGCCGGAGCGGCTTTCCGTACGCCAGGCGCTGGCCGGCAAGCATTTGTTGCTGATTGGCGTTACCGGATTTATCGGCAAGGTGTGGCTGGCGCACATCCTGCAGGACCTGCCGGAAATCGGCCGCATTTTTCTGCTGGTCCGCTGCCAGAAATCCACTTCCGGGGCGCAGCGGTTTCGGAAGCTGGTGCAGGAGTCGCCGGTTTTTGACAGGTTGCAGGGGCGGTTGGCGGCGCAGTTTCCCGAGTATCTAAGCAGGCGAGTTCAAGTGCTGGAAGGCGATGCCAGCCAGCCCGGCCTGGGGTTGGAACCGGCGATCGCCGCTCGCCTGCAAGCTTCGCTAGACCTGGTGATCAACAGCTCCGGGCTTACCGACTTCAATCCCGACCTGCGTGACGCTCTCGCCGGCAACGTGGACGCTGTGAGCAATGTGCTGGAGTTCGTGCGCGGCTGCGATCATGCCGGCCTGCTGCACCTCTCCACATGTTATGTAGCCGGCGCGCGCGATGGCCGTATCAGCGAGCAGGCGCAGCCGGACTACACGCCTCTGGGCGCTTCCGGCTTCGATGCCGAACGCGAGATCGAAAACCTGCGCCAGGTGATAGCTGACGCGGTGGCTCGGTCGGAAAGCCCTGAACTGGGCGATGAATTGCGCCGCCAGTCGCTGGAAAAGAAGGCCAATGGCAATGTGCTGTCGCCCGCCGCCCTGGAAAACCAGGTTCGCAAGAACCGCATTCGCTGGCTGCGCACCACGCTGACCGACGCGGGGACCAAGCGAGCCCAGGAACTGGGCTGGCCGAATACTTATACCTTTACCAAGAGCCTGGCGGAATCGCTGCTGCTCAAGCGTGGAGATGGGCGCGCCATCGCCATTGTTCGGCCCGCGATTGTGGAGACCTCTTTGACCCGGCCCTTCCTGGGCTGGAATGAGGGCATCAACACCTCCGCATCGCTTTCCTATTTACTGGGAACGTATTTCCGCCAACTCCCCAGCAATGCGCGCAAGAACCTCGACATTATTCCCGTGGACACGGTCTGCCGGGGCATGACGCTGATCGCCGCCGCCATCGTTCAGCGCTGCCATCAGCCGCTTTATCAGCTGGCTACCTCGGTCACCAATCCTTGCGACATGGGCCGCTCCATCGAGTTGACCTGCCTGGCCCACCGCAAGTTCTACCGCGCCCAGAACGGTCTGCATCACCAGCTGCGCATGCGCTTTGACACCATTCCCGTCTCCAAGGAGCGCTACCAGCGGCTGTCGGCGCCGGCGCAGAAAGCGGTTATCAAGTCGCTGCAGCGGCTGACCGCGCCTTTCCCCTTCCTGCAGCCGCCCCTGGTGCGCACCGAGCGCGGTCTGGAAAAGGTGGAAAAGCTGATTGAGCTGTTCGAGCCTTTTATCCTGCACAACGAGCAGGACTTCGAGGCTGAACACATAGAGTGGCTGGCGCAGGCGCTGCCGGAAGATGAAAAGGAAGTATTCGCGTACGACACGCGCTCGCTGGATTGGTGGGAGTACTGGATTAACGTGCACATCCCGGCATTGCGCAAGTGGACGTATCCGCTGATCGAAGGCCGCCCGGTAGAGGCGGGCCCGCGGCGCAGCTTCGATTTGCCGCCCAGCCGC
>DATEGM010000286.1:0-3145 GCA_035280085.1 Terriglobales bacterium | reverse complement strand
GTGCCCGGATAAACCAGTTGGCTGCCGGTGCGCCCGCTGATAGGCGCGTAAATCGCGCAGTAGGCGACGTTTAGCTTTGCCGTCTGAATGTTGGCTTCATCCGCCTGCACCGCTGCCTGCGCCGCATCGAAGTTGGCCTGCTGCTGGTCGTACTGTTCTTTGGGCACCACGCCCGCCTGCGACAGCTTGCTGTAGCGCTCCACTTGCACCCGGGCCAACTCCGCCGCCGCCTTGTCCTTCGCCAGGTTGGCCTGCGCCTGCTTCAGTGCGGCCACGAACGGCCGGTCATCCAGGCTCACCAGCAGATCGCCTTGCTTCACGTATTGACCCTGCTGGTAGTGCACGGCGCTTACAATGCCGGCCACCTGCGACTCCACGGAAACAGTCTTAAACGCCTCGCCGGTGCCGATCGCATGCAATTCCACCGGCATGGGTTTGACCACCGCCTTGGCAGCCAGGATGGGTACCGCGTCCGCTACCGGCGCGGGCGTGGCTTTTTCCGCGCACCCCGTGAGCAGCAAGAGCGCAGAGGCCCATAAAACAACCGTAAGTTGTCGCAGGCGATTCATTTGTCAGAAACGGCTGGACCCGGCGGGCGGCGGCTGTGGCGCGCTTGCACTAACCAGCCGCAAGCAACTTCTTCCAGATTAGCGATTATACAATTACAGGAAAAGCGGCTGGAGGCTTGCCGCGCAGCCCTTTACAATTGGCGCTCGGACGCGAACAGAACTTCTTTCGCCCAAAATAAAGCTGGGTACGTCTTCCTCTTCACTTCATCGTCCGCTGTACTACATGCACGATGAAATCAAGGGGCCCAGACGTACCCAGACAATTTACATTTTTACTCCCTGTATCGTGTGATTTCCGTGATCTGCGGCACACCTCCGTGTGACAAATGCCAACTTTTGCGCCTTGCCCATCAGCAGTTTACAAAAGCAGCTATCTGGCGGGACGGGACAGGTGGCCCAGACCCTGCCCTGAGCGAAGCCGTGGGGTTCGCGCCGCCTTTGTGATGAAACGATCCGGCGCACAAGGTCCTCAAACTCTCATAAGCTGTTACATAAGAAGGGGCGGGACAATGAGAAATCTAATCTTTGCCATCAACATTACCCTGGATGGCTGCTGCGACCACACCAAACAATCTGTTGATGAAGAAACACTTGAGTATTTCACTCACCTCACGCGCCAGGCTGACCTGCAGGTCTTTGGGCGTAAAACCTATCAGTTGATGGTTCCCTATTGGCCGGAAGTCCTCAAAAACCAGTCGGCTACAAAAGCAGATACGGACTTTGCTCGGGCATTCGACTCCATCAACAAGCTTGTCTTTTCACGAACCTTAGCCAGCGCTGATGATAAAAATACGAGAATTGTTCGCACCAACCTTCGCGACGAAATACTCAGATTGAAACCGGAACCAGGCAGAGATATTTTAGTCGGCGGTGTAGATATTCCTTCACAACTTATAGAACTCGGTCTGGTTGATGAATATCGTTTTGTCGTTGGCCCTATCATTGCCGGAGCAGGAAGACGGTTGTTGGAAGGCGCCAGCCTGCGTGAGAAATTGCAATTAAAACTTGTTGATTCAAAGATTTTCAAGTCAGGACGGGTTGCGCTTCGTTACCTCAAACAGTGACAGCAAATATTCGGGGCCAAATCCGGGCACCCAGGCTGTCCCTTCGCCGCTGTCCGTTTGGTAACTTGAGAACCGAGCCTGGGTTGTGTAAAGTCGCGAGTACCCCATTTCCACATACGAACCGCTGTGAAACTGAACCACAGGCCATCCCGCGCCTATCTTGCCGTTGCTCTCTGCTTTACCGCATTAGTTCCGTTCGCGGCTGCCAAGACCAGCAAAAAAGCCGCCGCATCGCTGCCCCAGGTGGACGCCATCGTGCGCGACGCGATTGCCCAACACCAGATACCCGGGGCGGTAGTGCTCATCGGCCACCACGGGCATGTGATCTACCGCAAGGCCTTCGGCATGCGCTCACTGGAACCACGGCGCGAGCTCATGACGGTGGACACGATTTTCGATGTGGCCTCGCTGACCAAGGTGATCGCCACCACGCCCTGCGTCATGCAATTGATGGAGGAAGGCAAGATCCGCCTCAACGATCCGGTGGTGCGTTACCTGCCGGAGTTCGGGGCCAACGGCAAACAGGACATCACCGTGCGGCAGTTGCTGGTCCACTATTCGGGACTGGCGCCGGATCTCGACCTCACCCAGCCGTGGCTGAGCAAGGACACCGCCTACCGGATGGCATTCCAGGAGAAGCCGGCTAACCCGCCGGGAGCGCGTTTCGTCTACAGCGACATCAATTTCATAGTGCTGGGGGCCATGGTGGAACGAGTCAGCGGCACGGCGCTGAACGACTACGCCGAGCAGCACATCTTCAAGCCTCTGAAGATGACGCACACGCAGTTCCTGCCGCCCCATTCCTGGATACGCAAAATCGCGCCCACACAGTACGACGAGCATAACGTGATGCTGCGCGGCGTAGTGCACGACCCCACGGCGCGGCGCATGGGCGGGGTGGCGGGGCACGCCGGCCTGTTCTCCACCGCTGACGACCTGAGCAAGTTCTGCCAGGCGCTGCTCGACGGCAAGCTGCTTTCGCCGCTCACCATCGAAAAAATGAGCACGCCGCAGCAGCCGCCCAACGCCACCGACGTGCGTGGGCTGGGCTGGGACATTGATACGCCCTTCTCTACCAATCGCGGCGAACTGCTCCCCGTGGGCTCGTTCGGGCACACCGGGTTCACCGGCACCTCGGTGTGGATTGATCCCACCACTGACACTTACATCATCATTCTGGCCAACGGCGTGCACCCGCGGGGGATGGGCACGGCGGTTCCGCTGCGCACCAAGGTGGCAACAGCGGTGGCGGCGTCACTGCGCCTGACCGTTTCGGAAAAGGAGCAGCTGCGGCTGGCCCGCCTGACCGGTTACAACGAAGCCGATGCGGCCGCGCGTAACCTGCAAACCCGCGAAGGCGACGCCAAGAGTGGCATTGACGTGCTCGAGGCCGGCAACTTCTCGCTCGATCTGTTCCAGGGAAAAGGCACCCAGAAGCGCATCGGCTTGCTCACCAACCAAACCGGCGTGGACGCCCAGGGCAACCGCACCATTGACGTTCTGGCCAAAGCG
>DATEGM010000285.1:0-2518 GCA_035280085.1 Terriglobales bacterium | reverse complement strand
GTTGGTCCCTTGCGGCTGAGGAAGGAGTAAACGCCAAACCCGCCGGCCGCCAGCAGGAGCACAGCAATTACGGCAATGGTCGCAAGGCCAAATTTGTGTTCGCGCGCCACCGTGCTCACGCTCGACGAACTGACTGGGCTGGCCTGGATCGCCGAGGCCTGTGAAGAGGAGGCTGCTACAGGCAGCGACGCCGATGATCCGGCGCTCTGAGCGAGAGTGCCGGCCGATTCTGTTTGCGCCGCCGGCACGTGTCCTGAACCGCTGTCCCGCTGCAGGCGTTTTAAGTCGCTGCGCATGTCTGCGGCGTGCTGGTAGCGCAGGTCGCGGTCCTTCTCCAGAGCCTTATTGATGATCTCTTCCAGGCGCGGCGGCACATCCGGATTGAGGCGCAACGGCGGGACGGGCGCGCGATTCAGGATGGCGTCAAAGATAACAGCCGATGTGTCACCCCGAAAGGGCACCGTTCCGGTGGCCATTTCGTACAAGACCGCGCCAAAGGAAAACAGGTCGGTGCGGGCGTCCAGTTCCTTGCCCTTCGCCTGCTCCGGCGACATGTAAGCTACGGTTCCCACCGCCGTGCCGGGGCTGGTCAGGTGCTCCAGGCTCACCACGGCAGTAGCTTCAATTTCTGCCGCGGCCGCCTTCGCCGGCGCCAGGGTAAGTTTGGCCAGCCCGAAATCCAGAATTTTGGCGTGTCCCCGCTTGGTAATGAAGATATTCGCGGGCTTGATGTCGCGATGGACAATGCCTTCGCTGTGGGCGGCATCCAGCGCATCGGCGATTTCAATGGCCAGGGCAAGAATTTCCTCGGTTTCCAGGCGATGGCCGGAGATCCTGTGTTTCAGGGTCACGCCATCCAAAAATTCCATGGCGATAAAAGCGTGACCGTCCTCTTCGCCGATGTCGTGGATGGTGCAGATGTTGGGATGGTTCAGGGCTGAAGCCGCCTGCGCCTCCCGCCGAAAGCGTGTCAGGGCCTGCGGGTCGCGGGCAACTTCCTCGGGTAGGAATTTAAGGGCGACGAAGCGGTGCAGCCGGGTGTCTTCGGCCTTGTAAACCACACCCATCCCGCCGCCGCCCAGCTTCTCGACAATGTGATAGTGGGAAATCTGCTCGAGCACGGGGACGGGCGCCTTTCGAGACGGCTAATCTTAAGTAGGAAACATTCGTTCGTCAACGAGCTTTGTGGGAACAGGGAACAGGCAGGCTGCCGGCATGGCTCGCGGTTTTAGCTGCTTAGTTTCGCTCCCGGCGAACTAAACTGGAACGCTGATGCCGAAAGCTGAACATGTCGTCCTGGGAGTGGATATCGGGGGCACCAAGGCCGAAGCCGGCCTGGTGAACGCCTCCGGCGAAATTCTGCTAACGGCGCGCCGCCGCATGGTGGTGAACAAGACGGCCGAAGACGGCTTGCGTGCCGTGACCGATGCTATCGAAGCCGTGCTCAGCAACCGCCGCGCCCGTGCAGTTCAAGCCATCGGCATCAGCGTGCCGGGCTGGGTTGATTCGCAACGTGGTGTGCTGCTCAGCGCCACCAACCTGCAGTGCTGGCGCAACTATCCGCTGGCGGAGAAGATCCAGCAGCGCTACAAACTGCCCACCCGGCTGGCCAATGACGCCAATGTCGCCGCCCTGGCCGAGGCTGTTTGGGGCGCGGGTGTGGGCTACAAGAATGTGTTCTACGTCAGCCTGGGCACCGGCATCGGCACCGGGTTGGTGCTGCAGGACCGCCTCTACTATGGACGCACCGGCGCCGCCGGCGAGGGCGGGCATATGACCATTGACCTCAATGGCCCAGAGTGCGCCTGCGGCAAGCGCGGCTGCATCGAGATGTATGCTTCCGGCAGCGCGATTGGGGCGCGCGCCCGACAGTTAGTCGCCCATAATTCACACACACGGATTCTGGAATTGGTAGAGGGAAAAGCTGCCGCCGTGACTTCGGAAATCGTGGGCAAGGCCGCGCTGGATGGCGACGCGCTGGCTAACGAAATTCTGCGCGAGGCCGCCGATTATCTCGCAATCTGGCTGGGCAACATCATTGATCTGCTTGAGCCCGAGGTCATCGTGATTGGCGGCGGCCTGGGAGAACTGATGGGCTCTTTCTTCAACTACATTCGCGGCCGCCTGGATGCTTGTTCGGTCACGCCTGGCCGCCAGCAGATTCCTATCCTGAGCGCACTCTACGGCACTGAATCCAGCCTGGTGGGCTCGGCGGCACTGTGCCTGCCGCGAGGCCAGGTGTGGATGCAGCGTTCGCGCAAAACTAAAAGGAAGTGAGTTCTACGGCCAGCGACTGGGCGGCTTGAGCTTGCGAATTTGCTGGGCGGCCTCCGGCGCGGCATGTTTCTCCGCCACACGGGCGCAGAGTTCGATGCATTCCCGCAGCATGTCTTCCATGGTGGGTTCGCGCCGCTCGGCAACAGCTTGGGGTTTTGGGGACTGCTGCACTCCGGGGATGGACTGCCGCGCAGGCGTTGCCATTAGGGTTTCCAGCTTCAATGCTAGCCTGCCGGCGCCG
>DATEGM010000284.1:0-15576 GCA_035280085.1 Terriglobales bacterium | reverse complement strand
GCAGCGACTGCCACACCGGGGGCGTCGGCCCCTAGGGTACTTGTGCCGCCGGCTCTCTTGTAGCCCCCACCGGCTCTCGCGCGATGCAGCGCCTCACTCCACAAGACGGATGAGCCGGTCCGCGACCGTCGGGCTTGCGGGCGGAACCTCGGGCGCTGGCAGCCGTAGGCAGAAATCCTCAGCCAGGGAAAACGAAATAGCGTACTGTGGTCCAGGTTGGTGGCGCCGGTAGCCGCGCCTGCAAGTGAAGTCCAGAGTGGTCCCGCCATACTAACGTGGAGTAATCGTGTTCTCAGGCCAGTGCAGGATGCGCTCCGCCAAGGCGGCATCGATCGGCGACTGCGGAAATCGCTCTGGCAGCGCGACGGTCTGGTAGGCTTTATCGGGACCCATTCCTCGGCGTCCCACTGCATCGTGAGATCCAGTCGGCCCCCGCCGCACCGGTAGTTACAACGACGGCGACTCTCTGGTGAAGAGCACGGCTCCAAGTTCGTACTGAGCAGCCAGCGTCGCACTGAACATGAACGACAGTTCTGTCCGGCAAAGCACTATTAATTCGACACCTACCCTGCGGCGCGAGTTGGGCCGGTGGGACTTGGCGCTCTTATTCATCGTTGCTGTTCTCAACCTGAACACAGTCGCGTCAATTGCCACCAGCGGGCCCGTGGCGCTATGGCTCTGGCTGGTGGCCTTGCTGTGTTTCTTCTTGCCACAGGGAATTGCCGTCGTTGAACTGTCTCACCGGTACCCGGGCGAGGGGGGTCTCTACCTCTGGACCAAAGAACTCTTTGGCGACTTCCACGGATTCATCGCAGGTTGGGCGTACTTGACGACCAACGTCTTCTATATCCCCTTTGTGCTCCTGTACTTGCTCGGGATCGGTTCCTACATTGGGGGACCACGTGTGCGAATGCTGATAGACAGACCGCTCGTCGCTTTTCCGGCGGTGCTCTTCGCCTTATTACTGATAACGGTGGCCAACGTCGTCGGCCTGGGTGTCGGTAAGTGGGTGAACAACGTTGGGGGAATGGGAACACTTCTAGCTGCCGGAGCGCTTATCGGGCTGAGCGCCTCGGCGTTGGCCATGCCCGGGAGGAACATGCATGCCTCCGATCTCGTCCACCTGCACCTGGACTGGAAGATCGTCTCCGCCTTGGGCGCCATGTGTTTCTCATTGATCGGTTTGGAACTGGCTTCGATCATGGGAGACGAGATTCGCAATCCTGAACGCACTTTGCCTGGTGCGATTGCCTTGAGCGGCATTGCTTGTGGAGTGCTCTATGTAGCCACGACCGCCGCTTTGCTCATGGCCATGCCCGCTGGCCAAATCGGAGTAGTGCAAGGGCTTATAGAAGCAGTGTCGCGCCTGAGCCGGCAAGTTGGCCTACCCTGGATGCTGCCCGTGTTGGTTATCATCCTGAGCATCTCCATCATTGGCATTGCATCGGCTTGGCTCACCGGCGCCGCCCGTCTGCCCTTCGTATTTGGTCTTGATCGTTACCTTCCATCCAGCTTGGGCAGACTACATCCGCGCTATAAAACGCCACATGTCGCCCTTATCGCTCAGAGCACAACCTGCGCGCTTTTCCTTTCGATGAGTTTCGCAGGAGCAGCGGTGAAAGAAGCATTCGTTACCATGCTGGACCTTTCAGTCGTTCTTAATTTGGTGCCGTACGTTTACATCTTCGCGGCAGTACTTTTGCTGGCGAGAAAAAAGAAGACAGGGCTGCCCCCAGGGGGTCGCTTCACTAGTTACACTCTACGAACCATCGGGTCCGTAGGCCTGTTCACTACGCTTTTGGCCATAGCCGTAATCTTTGTTCCTTCCAACCAGATTGGCTCCGTGCCATTGTTCGAGCTCAAGATGATTTCAGGTAGCCTCTTCTTCTTAGGATTGGGAGCCTTCCTTTTCCACAGTGGCTCCCGTAGATGGGCGCGGGGGAGCTCTCAGGGGGCGACCTGAGTAGGAGAGGCGAAAAGAAAGATGCTCATGCAGGTCAGCCCAGCTTCTGCCTTGAGAAACTCCGAAATATCCACTGTGCGGGTGTCAAACCCCCTGTCCTGCAAGAGAGCAAGAGTTCGGGGAAATCCCGCGTGCAGGCAAATTACCCCATTGATCTGCAGGACGTTCGCTGCCATTGGTTCTTCGGCGGGGACCTGGATCAGCTCGTATTTCGAAAATTCGGCGGGATCAAAGTGCCTTTTGTCTGCCAGCACGGTGTGATCGTCGAGCGCCGTACAGACGCTCTTAAGGTGCAAAGCCCTCTTCATAGGGATCCCCACCACCTCGTATCCGTATGGCTGGACTGCTCCTCTTAGCATCTCAATCCCTTGCTGGTTTGTTCGGGTGGAGATCCCAACGAAGAGCTTACGGCCCAGGCGCAGCACGTCTCCTGCCTCAAGCATTCCCGGTGCATTGATCCGCACCACCTCCCGAAACTTCACGATAGTCGGTGCGACGCCCTCCACTTCACGACACCGCGCTTCACTTCCAGGGCGGGTGATAACCGCCATCTCGTCCAGAACCAGCGCCGTGTCTTCCAGGAAGCAGCAGTCTGGGCAACGCTCATCGCTTGGCAGTTCCATGACCTTTGCTCCCACGTTACTTAAGAACTGCTGATATTGGCGGTGCTGTTGAACCGCTCTGGGATAGTCAATGACTTGCCGCTCGATGAACGTAAGTTCGCATTCAGAGATTCGGGGGGAGACTCCACGCGTGAGCGCAACCAGTGTTTGCATCAGGAAGCTCCCGAGGGGTTCGGCGTTTCGATTATATTCGGATGACACGGAAAATAGCCGAATCGCCGAGCAGCTCATCCAATTCTGATCGTAGACGTGCTCTGGCTTGAGGCTGCGAACCTATTTGGACACAGGGTGTAGACCTCGTTGCCGTAGTAGTCGTTGTGGCCGCCGCCCCATACGATCAGACCCGGACTGGAGGAAAGATCGAGAGCTGTAACCGCCTGCGAAGCCCTTGGATCCGGCAGTACTGGAACGTGGCTGTTCGACGTGAATTCCAGGACGTGGACGTCTCCAAAGCTCTCCTATGCCGGTGGGGTTATGCCCGCCCAGGGCGGTTCTGGCGTGCGACGAGTGGCCTACGATCCGAATACACAGCACGTTTGGCTTCATACCGGTACACAACTGTTCGAGTTTGATCCTGTAACCGGGACATACACCGAACGGCTTGGCAATGACAATGAGAGTCTGTATCTGTCGGCAGTTGTGGATCCATCACTGAAATTGCTGATCATGATTGGCGCCTGCTCGTATGAGTCGTGCAGTGAGCCCGCGCCGAATACCTGGGGTGTAATTACTTACGACATCAGCAAACCCGGTGGCCCTTACACTAGGACAAATATCACCAATATCGTCAACGCGCGGGGGTGCAGGAACATTGATACATCGACTGGTAGCAATGGGACGGTACCGAACGCTACCGATCCGGGCGTTGCCTATTATCCACCTTGGAAAATTATCGTAATGTGGCCAAACGGAGGCGATGCTGTGTACCTGTTTAATCCCGACCCGGTTAATAGTGTTTCCACAGACTTTGGGCAGGTTGGTCCCCAGTCCTGTGTAACGATTGGAAATGCGCAGCTGGGAACGGGGCCGCAGCCGTCGCGACAAGAGAGCGGTGTGGCCGGTACAGCGTATGGAACTTATGGCCGATTCGGCTATTTTCCACTTCTGGACCTATTCGCGGTGTGCAATGATTCTGCGCTGGACTGCTATCTTTTGCGGCTGTGATAGGGCTGGCTCGAACGCCCCATCCTCATCAGCCTCGCTGCCCGACGCTCACTGATGCGGTAGGCAAGCTGTGCCCAGTCCGCCAGCTTGCGCCGCAGCCGAGGCTTCAGAGCTTTTTTGAGACGATCTCCTGCACGATCTGTCGGTGGAGCGAGCCCCTCCGGACTGGATACGTGGGGTTGTAGTGTAGAGGCGTGGGCCAGAAACTGAGCTTGTCCTGCCGTGGAAGCGTGCGGCTTCAACCGCACAAAATTTGTGGCGCGGCCGCCCTCGCCCGCGACGTCAGTCTTCATTTCGAGGTCCCTGGTGAAATGCATAGGTCCTTCGGTCGCACTCCCTCGCGTGCTCCTTCAGGAGGCTCAGGATTTCGCCTGCGGGCTCCAAGGCCAGAGCTTTAATCAGAGTAACGAGGAGTTCAAAACCTCAGCGTCCTTTGCGTCCTCTGCAGTTTTGGTTGGAGGTTACTTCACTTTGCGCGCCATGCGCACATCCGCGCTTTCTACTTCGCGCAGGGTGCAGCAGGCGCCGGGCGGGATGGGGGCGCCGTGGGGGCAGGCGCGGGGATGGCCGAGGAACGCGCAGATGCGGTCAGTCGCTTCCGGCGAAAGGATGTGCTCGAACTTGCAGGCCTGCTCTTCCACTTCCGCCGGGTCGTCCATTCCCAGGCTCTCGGTGAAGAGGCGCTCAGCCAGGCGATGGCGGCGGATAACGTCGGCGGCGCGCTGGCGGCCGCTGGGCGTGAATTCGATCATCAGGTCGCCGTCGGCTACACGCTGAGAAATGTGGCCGAGCGCGTCGTGGCACGGGTTGACGACTGCCTTGTGCGCGTGCGGTTGCGCCGGGTGAGGGCGGGTGGTCACCAGGCCCAGCTCCACCATCTTCTCCACCGCGATGCTCACGGGCACGCCGCCATGCACGTCCATACTGCCGAGTTCGGCTGGTTCGCCGTGTTCTTCGATCACCCAGATTTCCTCCAGCACCTCGTCAAACTGCTCCTGGTCGGACATGGCGAAGACTTCTTCGGTGGCGATCCTGCCGTGGTGCAGTTCGACGCGACGGTCGGCCAGTCGGGCCACCAGCGCATCATGCGTAACCATGATGATAGTGCGGCCCTGCTGGTGCAGTTCGCGCAGCAGGCGCAGCACAATTTCTTCGTTCTGCGCGTCCAGGTTGCCGGTGGGCTCATCGGCCAGCACAATTTTGGGATCGTTGATGAGGGCGCGGGCAATGCACACCCGCTGCTGCTCGCCGCCTGACAGGTGCGCGGGCAGGTGATGGGCGCGGTCCTTCAGACCCACGCGCTCCAGCGCCTCCAGGGCTTCCTGCTCGTCGGTCATGCTGTGGAAGTATTGCGCCAGCATGACGTTCTCAAGAGCGGTGAGGTAGGGGATGAGGTGAAACTGCTGGAAGATGAAACCGATTTTCTCGGCGCGCACGCGGGTGAGTTCGGCGGCGCTGAGCCCAGCCACGTTCTGGCCAGCCAGCCAGACGTTGCCGCTGCTGGGCCGGTCGAGGCAGCCGATCAGGTTGACCAGGGTGGATTTGCCGGAACCGGAGGGACCCATGATGGCCAGCCATTCGCCGGGCATGACGGTGAGGGACACGTCGTCCAGCGCGCGAATGACGCCGCCGTTCTTCTCGGCTTTCGCCGGGTAGAGCTTGCTGACGTGTTCCAGTCGGATCATGGTTATTCCCCTCGAAGGATCGTGGCCGGCTGCACCCTCCGCAGCAGGGCCATGGGCAGGCTAGCGGAGAGCAAGGCTACCACAATGCTGCCCAGGAACACGCTGGGAAGGACGCTGAGGCGTGGCGAAATTGATGCCTGGAAGTTGACACGGCCGATCCAGGCGGCGGCGCCGATGCCGATGGCGTAGCCGAGCAGAGCGCCCAGAGCCCCGATGGAGGCCGCCTCAGCCGCGAAAAAGCCGCTGATCAGGCGCTCGGATGCGCCCAGAGCCTTCATGATGGCGAAATCGCGCCGGCGGTCGAGCACCCAGGCGGTCAGGGTGGCGAGGACGCACAGCGCGGCAGTCAGAATGATCAGTGCCGCAGCTGCCAACAGGGTAGAGCGAGTCTTGCCCAGCACCCGGCCCTCGGCTTCCATGATCTGGCGCACCGGGCGGACTTCGGCGGCAGGAACAGCGGTGGCAACCTGCTGCATGATGGCCGTCACCTGGGCCGCTGAGCCGCTGGCGCCAATTTCAATCGTGGAGGGCTGAACACCCGTCCAGGCGGTGAATTCGTTCAAAGGTAGGTACACGCGGCTGTCTTCGGCGGCGCCAGTGGTGAGCGTGCCGGCGGAGGTGAGGTGAACGGTGCGGCCCTGAAAGCTCAGATCAAATGGCTGACCCTTGGGGCTGACCACGGCGGCAGCGCGCGAACCGACCAGTGCTTGCCCGAGCGCGCCAGGCCAGGCGGAAACGGACCACCAGGAGTCGAGGCGGCGCACTGTGTTGATGTCAGTGCCCGCAGCCACAATCGGCGAACCATCACTGGTGCTGGCTACGACATAAGCGAAGGGAACGGCGATGCCGCGCCCGGCCAGGGCGGATTGCACGCGGGCCAGGGCGTCCGCCGGGAGAGGCTGGCCTTGTTTGGCCACCATCACAATATTGGCGCCGTACTTGCGGAATTCGGTGCGCAGCTTGGCCTGGACATCCACGTACAGGTTCAGCATGGCGGTGGCGACGGCAGCGGCGACTACCACCGCCAGCAGGGCGGAGAGCGCGCGCCCGCGGCGCACTAGAGAAGCGCGCAGCAACATGCGCAGGAACATGCGCGACTTGCCGTGGCATCCAGTTGGAATTGTCGTGCTCATGCGTCTGCCTTCAGGGCATACACGGGATCAAAACGCATGGCGCGAAAAATGGCGACGGCGCTGCCCGCGAAGGTCACCACCGTGGCGATGCCCAGAATGATAGGGAAGAGTACCGGCTCGACGCCGATATGCGAATTGAAGATGCTGCGGCCGATTTCGCGGGCGAGCAGGCTCCCGCCAAAGAAGCCAACAATTCCACCCAGCAGGGCCAGCAACACCGCCTCGGCGAAAAATACGGAGCCGACGGTGGTATTGGCCGCTCCCAAGGCTTTCATCAGGCCAATTTCGCTGCGGCGCTCAAAAATGGCTGTGGCCATCGCGGCGGAGACGGCCAGCGCCGAAGCCAACAGGGCGGCTAGTGTGATCAGCAGCATTAGGCCCTGGATGCGAGTCAGCACCGTGCCTTCCGTGTTCGCCACTTGCCTGATGGGTTCCACACGCGCATGGGGAAGCGCCTGCTGCAGGACGTAGGCGATGGATTGGACGTAGGGCGAGCACGACCACTTCTCCAGCAGGGCCGGGGACATGGTCTTCGGGTCGCGCAAGGCAAGCGCATCCTCCGGCTTGGTGAGGGCGCTCACGTAAACGCGGCGCACGGCTCCTGGACGGCCGAGAATTTCCTGCGCCAGATGCAGGGGGACGACGACCTGGTTATCTTCGGCGCCGCCGGTGGTCAAAATGCCGGTTACGCGCCGAGAGTGGCCGTTAATCTCGACAGTGTCGCTGGGTTTGCGGCCCAGTTTTTCGGCCAGATCTGTGCCCAGCAGCACGTCGGAAGATTCATCGCTCGGCCAGGCGCCGCTCACCTTCCACCAGGGATTCGTGGTGCGCACGCCGGTGGTGAACGATTCGTGGTCGTAGGCGAGTTGCCTGGCGAAATAGGTACCCAGGACATCCACGGTTTTGGCCTGCCCGCCCGAGCCCAAGATGGCCCGCACCGGCAGCATGGGGGCAAAGCCCACAACGTTGTTTTTCCAGAACGTGCCCTTGATGCGGAGAACATCCGCTTCATTGAGGAAAGTCCCGTCGCTAGGCGGTTTCAGGTCCACGCCGCCGATTTCCACGTCCAGTGTGTCCGCCTGCGGAGTGATCAGCAGGTTGGCGCCGTAGCTGCGGAGCTCGCGGTTGATCTTATCGCCGATGTTGGTGGCCACGGCGATCATGGCGGTCGCCACCGCCACGCCCAAGGCAATGGCCACGCCGGCCAGCAGCTTTCGGCGACGCTGGCGGCGGAAGGATTCAAACACCAGGCGGGGAAACATGGGCTACTTCTGGAAGTAGCGGGTTCCGGCCGCCACTTCCGCCTCCTTGATCAATACCATTCCGCCGCTCACCGAGGCTTGCAGGGGAACGGGATTGCAGCCGCCAGGATGGCCGACAGTCGCGCCGTTGATGGGAGCGCCGCAGTTCTTGCACACCACGCCCTGGCTGGTCTTGTAATAGCCCGCCCCGCCGCAGATTTCGCAGGCGTCAAATACCGTGGCCACGCTGCCATCAGGCTTGCGATAGAGCCAGAAGCGTACCGGCACGCCCTGTTCGGTGGCCACGTAGCGATGCAGGTCGCCATCGCTGACCTGGGCCACAGGAATGCTGATGCGGCCATTGCTGAAAGCCACCGGAGTGGCAGGCGAGAGCGCGCTCACGCTCTTGGTGTAGACGAATTCCGCCGTCACCAGCACGATGAACAGGAAGCAGCTGGCGTAAACGGAAAACATCCACAGGCGCTCGCGGCGGGCGCTCCATAAGGCTTTGCGGCGCTCCGCGGCAGAGGCCGGCTCAGGTCCGGGCTGGCGCCGCTTCATCTCAAACAGCACCATCAGTGCAGCCAGCGCCAGGATGGTGACGAAAAAGAACACTTCGTTGGTCACGATGGGGCCGATCAGGGCCATTTCCCGCTTGCTGGAGGGAAGCACGCCGTTTTCCGAGAGCTCGTGCAGGCCGGATACCACCAACTGCACGCCGACAAAGATGAGAATCACGCTGGTAATGCGGAAGAATTTGCGCAGGTTGACACGGACCGAGCCCTTCACGAACATCACGCCGAAGACGATGGCCAGGGCAATGCCCAGCAGCGTGCCCAGGAAGCTCATCAGCGCGCTGGAATTCAGCGATACGGCGGAGAGGATTAGAACCGTTTCCACGCCCTCGCGCAGCACCATGAGGAAGACGAAAAGGAACAGGCCCAACTGGGAGCCGCGGTCAGCCAGCAGGCCGACTTTGCCCTCGATTTTTCCCTTCATGCTGCGCGCGGTCTTCATCATGAAGACCACCATGGTGACCACGAAGAAGGCAGCGGCCAGCATGACCCAGCCTTCGAAGATGTCCTGGTTGAGGTCGAGGCGGGAGACGATGACGGCGGCGCCGATGCTGCCCAGGAAGGCGGCAGCCAGGGCGGCATAGACAGCGCGCCGCAGCTCGTTGCGGCCGATCTTGGCAAGGTAGGCGAGGGTGATGCCGACGATCAGGGCGGCTTCCACGCCTTCGCGCAGGGTAATGATGAACGCGTCAATCATGGGGGATAGAGGGGCCCGCCAAATTGAAAATGAATTTCATTTTCAATTTCTAAGGATAATGCCCCCCCTTCCCCCGGTCAATGCGTGAAGTCACAGACGGGCAGGATATGCATCCCACGGCCATTTTGCTCCGGTGAATGGCTTTCGCCCTGGCTGGGACCCCTGACCGCCGGCACCATTGGCATGGACGAAGGGCATGAGAGCGGAAAACATCCACCCGCTTAAAAAGCGCTTCTAATCCTCTGTAAGAGCGGAGGGAGGGAAGCGCTTGCTACGCAAAATGGTGGCGCGCTCGGCGGCAGAAATGGACCGCTTGCGCCCAGCCTGGGACAATCTCTACCGCGCCTGCCCCTCCACCCTGTTTCAAAGCCTTTCCTGGAATCGGTTGGCGGCGTCGTTGTTTGCCGCCCGGGAAGAGCCCTACGTCGTTCTGCTGGAAAGCGACGCCGGCACAGCGCTCATTCCGGGCGCCATTGCCGACCACGGCTTCACCCTGCTGGGCGAAGCCCTGTTTGATTATCGCGATGTCCTCGCCGCCGGCGATCCGAGTCTGCTGCGGCAGGCGTGGCAGGAGGTGGCCGCGCTCAAATTGCCGATTTTTTTTGCCGCCCTGCGCGGGGAAGAACGCCGCCGCGCCTGGGAGGATTTCGCTCCCCACCCTTTTGTCAGTGCCCCCTGTGTTCTCACCCGCGACATTTCCTCAGAACAACTGGCTATGGCGCACACGCGCATCGGCAGCCGCTGGCGCAAGATTCTGCGCCAGGGAGTGGAATTCCGGCAGGAACCGAATCCGTCTACGGAACTGCTGCACCGGATTTATCAGCTCAAGGCAGCGCAGTTGCCGGCCAATCTTTTCCGCGACGGGTCACGCATTAGCTTCCTTGCCGCGGCCGCCAGGCTGGGTGAGGCGCCTTGCGACGTATACACGCTGACTCAGGGATCTACTCTCGTTGCTGCGCTGGTCACGTTTCGTGACGGAAACATCCGCCGTTTTTACACCACCTACTACGCTCATGCCTGGGCCCATTTCTCGCCGGGGATCGTGCTGCTGTTTGAGGCAACTCGCCTGAGCCTGGAGGAAGGCCTGAACTGCGACTACATGACCGGCGAGCAGCCGCACAAGGTTCGCCTGGCGACGGCCAGCGTGCCGCTGTTTCGCGTGGAATGTTCGCGGGAGGTGTGGGCGCGGGTGGCGGGGCAGGAAGAGCAGCCGGTGCCGGAGTTGGCGGCGTAGGCCAGGTTTCAAAGTTGCAAGGTTTCGCAGTTTCAAAGCAAAATCGGTTCACCGCCGAGTCGCAGAGTGCGCCGAGATTTTTAAAGGAATGTCACGCCTTTTGCGTTAGCCAAAGTTTTGCGAATCAACAACAATCTGAATTTCTTGGCATTCTGAGTGTTTCGGGGGGTGCCTGGTTTTGAGCTTGAAACCTGCGAAACCTTGAAACTTTGAAACCCGCCCTACAGCCTCTTCAAAAACGCCTTGGCCTGCTCCAGGTGCGGGAACAGATTCTCTTCCGCCTGAAATTCGGGGGAGTGAACGCAACGCCGGCTGCCGCGCAGCCTGACCGGATGCTTCAGGTGCAGCATCTCGTGGTAGAGGATGTATTCGAGGGCGTAGCGCGGCACCTGGGGATGATCGAAGATGCGGCTAATAACAATGGCATTGTGCGCGGGATCGTAATGTCCCAGGCTGCTGCGGGCGCGCAGCTGGCTCCAGGTGAGCAGCGGACGCGCCATGAGGCCGTAGAAAAAGCGCTGATTAAGGTCCTCAAAAACTTCCTCCAGGTGATAGATGAAGCCGCGCGGAGTCTGAAACTTTTTCCAGCCGCGCAACTGGCGCACCTGGTTGGCCTTGTTGGCGATTTCGTGGCTCGAGATGTAGCGGCGATAGCGGGTGGCGTGCGCCGCCTCAATCGGCTTGCGATACATCTTGGCGAGGAGAATATGCGCGATGGCGCGAAGGACGGTTTCGGGCGCGCCCTCCAGCAGGTCCGAAAGGCGCACCAGCAGCCTGCCATCACGCAGCCGGATGGTGTTGTTGACGTTGGCGAAGGCAAAAAACTCCACCTGCAGCTCGGGCATGGGCGCGCGGGGGCGCAGGTCGCGATAGCTTTCCTCAAAAATGGGTAGGAGTTTTTCCCGCACGGTGGCCCTAGGTTAGCACGGGTAAGGACGGTAGCTGGTAGTTAGTAGTTAACAGCTGGGGAACGCCTGACCCGCAACGCGGAGCAACGCCAGCAGCTAGCGGTGCGCCTTCTTTCTCGCCTTGGCGGATTCTTCCTGCTCCTGCTGTAGCCGGCGGTGTTCACCGGCGCCGTCGTTGACGGCCTCGAGAGCGCTGGTGAGGGCGAAACCGTAGGTTTTCATCTCGTCGGGAGAGGCGCCCCGCCGCAACTGCTCGAGCTTGACCTTGAATTCGCCGTCGCCCGCGATCACGATTTTCAGCGGCTTGCGAAGGTCTTCTTTCTGGTCGGTGTACATATCGAGGTTATCGCCCAATTCATCGTAAATGGAGATAAAATCCTGCACGGAATCGTGAATGCTGGCGGCGCGCTCGCCGGCCGGCAGCTTGGGATTGTTGCGCGCGGCCAGAGCCGCGTCGAGGCGCTCCCGGGCGAAGCGCACAATCAGCGGCAACCGCTTTTCCGGTTCCTGGTTGGTCTCGCGAAGCTCATCCACCTCCTTGGCATTGAGGGGATCGCGTTGCGAGCGCTGCGCCAATGCGGGAAGCAGGCTCAGAAACAGAGTGAATGCCAGCAGACAATATAGGCGATAGAGTTTCATAATCAGCGTTCCGAGAACATCTGCATCAGCAGCTGGGTGCGAATGTGCTCCAGGCGGTTGATGGCGTCCTGCACCGGCTGGCGGCTGTCCAGATCCACGGTGGGCTTCAAATCCTGCAGCCGGCGCGACATTTTGCGCACTTCGATTTCGGTCTTCTTGATGTGCTTGCGGGACTGGCGGGCCGCGTCGCCGGCCTTCTGCGCGTAGTCCACCACATCTTTCAGCAGCGACTGCGCCTGTGGAACCTGGGAAGCCTGATAAGCCTTTTCGCTCGCATCCAATTGCAGGCGGGCGATCTCCAGGCATAGCTTGGGCTGGTCGGGTTCCTTGGTGGAGGCAAGCTTGGTCTTCAGTTCGTCCACCGTTTCCTGGCGGGCGCGCAGGGGCAAGGATATGGCTGCCAACAGCAGCATGGCGAGGGCGACTTGGTTGCGAGCTCTCATTTCTTGGGCTCGATGGCCAGGAGGCGGTGCTGTGCCTGCCATTCCTGTTCCGGATTCTTGCCCCCGGAAACTGCCAGGAACTGGCGATAGCTCTGCGCCGCCAGCTTGAACTGCTTTAGATGATCCAGGGCAGTCGCCCGCAGAAAATAAGTTCCGGGATTTTCGGGCAGAAATTTGGCCCGCACATCTAGCGCCTTCAAGGCCAGGGGATAGTTCTTGTTCTCGGCGGCGGCCACCGCCAGGTCGCCGTAAATGACGCCGGCATCGGGCTTGAGCTTGACAGCATTGAGCAGCTCGGCCTGCGCTTCTGGAAACTTGTGCTCGGCCATGAGTGACGCGCCCAGCCCATAGTGCAGTTCGGCATCATTGGGCGCCTTGGTCAGCAGGGTGCGGTAGAGCGCTTCCGCCTTGTCGTACTTCCCGGCGCTGGCGTAGGAGAAGGCCAGGTCGCGCTTGGCGTTAGCATCGTCGGGCGCAAGCTGGAGGCCCTGCTGCAGTTCCGCGGCGGCTTCCGCGTGCTTGCCTTGCGCTTCCAGAATACGGCCCAGTTGTACGTGCGCGGCGCCGTTCTTGGGTTCCACGGCCAGATACTGGCGCAGGGCTGTTTCCGCCTGGGGCAGGCGCTTGCTCTGCATGTAGACGTTGGCCAGCCCGACCAGCGCGTCGGCCGAGTTGGGGGCCAGGGCGAGCGCCGCTTTATATTCGCGCTCGGCGCCGGCAAGATTGTTTTGTCTTTCCAGGATGGCCCCGGCGGAAAGGTGAGGCTCGGCGTCCCTGGGCTGAAGCTTTGCGGCTTCATCGAAAGCTTGTACCGCCTCAGCAGGTTTGCTCTTCTCCAGCACATGCCCCAAGGAGAGCCAGGCGCGCGCCAGCCCCTCCTGCGGATTGGCGGAGGGCTTCAGTTGAGTGGCGGTCCGCAGGAACTGCTCCGCTTCCGGGCTTCCGGATTGCGCCAGCATCAAACCAAGATTCAAGTTGGATTCAAACACGCCCGGTTTGGCGGCTACCGCTTTGCGGTAAGCCTCAATAGCTTCCGGTTTGCGGCCGGTAGCCGTGTAGACGTAGCCCAGGTCAAACCAGGCGCGATAATTGGCGGGATTGTTGGCGCTGACCTGCCGCAGCAACGGTTCGGCGGCGGCGTAATCCTTCTTGTCGAGAGCGGTCTCTGCCTGCCGGAGTTCGGGCGGAAACAGTGGGTCAGATTCTTCGACGTGAATGTGGTGAACGGTCTTGTGGGTTTGCTGGGCCCACAGCCCTGCGGGCACGAGGGCCAGAACGGCGCCGGCCGTCCAGCCAACCAGCCTCAGTTTACGGATCATCTGCGGAAGTTCTGCCAGCTAAGATGCGCTTAGCGGCTCCTCAGTAGCTTACCGCGAATGGCCACGCCAGCCCAATGCAGGCCTGCAGCCTTAGTTTCTGCCAACCAGCAGGCCGGCACCTGGCGACGACGATTTCGGAAGGGCTCGGCTTCAGCCGAGCCGCAATCCACATATTCTAATTTTGACATCCTGAGCTGCACGACTGAGGCTTGCCGAAGGAGCGCAGCGAAGGACCCGCTTTTCCTTCGTGGCGACCTAAAGCGGGTCCTTCGGTCGCGCTCACCGCGCAAGCGCGGCTCGCGTTCCTCAGGATGACAAAAGGGTGACGAAAGTGGGGCATGCCGGGTAGTGCGGGTAAATCCATGCCCTTTGATGTTTTAGAGTGCAACACCGTCACCTACGGCCGGTCTCGTAGAGACCGGATGAAAGTAGCCCGCCAGTTCACTGGCGGGTCAGGGGCGCATTTATTCCAGTGTCCCGGAGGGACGGCTGAGAACTTTCAGTCCTATGCCTTCGGCTGCGCCCCATTTCCGTTCAGCATCTGGGCCAGGAATTTGCCGGTATAGGATTTGGCGTTCTTGCTGATGTCTTCCGGCGGACCGGCATCCACCACGTAGCCGCCGCGCTCCCCGCCTTCGGGGCCGAGGTCAATGATCCAATCGGCAGTCTTGATGACGTCGAGGTTATGCTCGATGACCAGCACCGACCCGCCGGCCTCGATGAGGCGGCGGAAGGCCGCCAGCAGCTTGCTGACATCGTCAAAGTGCAGCCCGGTGGTGGGCTCGTCGAAAATATAGAGCGTGCGATGCCGCCGCCGGCCGTCGTGGGGAGCGCGCACCGCGCTGCGCGGCTGCAGGTGCGCGGCCAGCTTCATGCGCTGCGCTTCGCCGCCGGAGAGCGTGGTGGCCGACTGGCCCAGGCGCAGGTATCCCAGCCCGACTTCCTCCAGCACGCGCAGCTTTTCCGTGATTTTCGGCACGGCGGCCAAGAACTGCAGCGCCTCCTTCACGGTGAGGTTCAGGATTTCGTGTATGTTTTTCCCGCGGTAACGGACCTCCAAAACCTGGGGCTTGTAGCGCGTACCCTTGCATTCTTCGCAGATCAGCTCCACGTCGGCCAGGAACTGCATCTCCACTGTGACCGTGCCGTCGCCCTGGCAGGTTTCGCAGCGCCCGCCGGGAATGTTGAAGGAGAAATGCCCGGCGCTGAAGCCGCGCTTGTGCGCCTCGGGCAGGGAAGCGAACAGGTCGCGAATGGCATCGAACGCCTTAATGTAGGTCACCGGGTTGGAGCGCGGCGTGCGCCCGATGGGCGACTGGTCCACCAGCACCACTTCGTCGACGAACTCCTCGCCCTCCAGGCGCTCCAGCGTGCCTAGATCGGGGCCGCTGCCGTTGGTGTGGCGCTTGGCCGCAGCCAGCGCCTGGTAGAGGACGTCATGCACCAGCGTGGACTTGCCTGAGCCGGAGACGCCGGTGATGGCCACAATCATGCCCAGCGGGATGGTAACGTCAATCGCCTTCAAATTGTGCGCGCGCGCTCCCACAACGCGCAGCTTGCGAGCGCCGGGCTGGCGACGCTGGTTGGGAAGCTGAATGCGCAAGTCCTGTGCCAGGTAACGCCCGGTGAGGGAAGTGGGCGCGCGCTTGATCTGGTTGTAGGTTCCGGCGGCGATCACCTTGCCGCCGTTTTCGCCTGCTCCTGGGCCGAGGTCGAGAATGCGGTCAGAGGCCAGCATGATCTCCGGGTCATGTTCGACTACCAGAATGGTGTTCCCCAGGTCGCGCAGGCCGTGCAGGATGTGGATGAGCCGGTTAGTGTCGCGGCTGTGCAGCCCGATGGAGGGTTCATCCAGCACGTAGAGTGTGCCCACCAGGCGCGAGCCGAGTGACGTAGCCAACTGAATGCGCTGAGCTTCGCCGCCAGAAAGTGTGGCCGCCAGGCGGTCGAGC
>DATEGM010000283.1:0-2293 GCA_035280085.1 Terriglobales bacterium | reverse complement strand
AAACTCTGGTGCACAGGGGAGGATTCGAACCTCCGTAGCTCGCAAGGAGCGGCAGATTTACAGTCTGCTGCCATTAACCACTCGGCCACCTGTGCGGAACCTCGCCAGGCGCCGCGCCATCGAGCGCCGGCCTCCATGGGCGGACTACTGCCCGCCAGCAGAACACGCTACGGGCGCGAAAATAAAGACGCCAGAGGAGGCTTTCTCCGCGCCCAACGCCATTTCACGTTTCTGAGTATGGAGTGCGTTTTCGGGAAAAATTAATTGCCCTGCTGCTGCCCGGTCCACCACTCGACTGCTAGCGCCTGAATGTCCTTTTTTCCTGGAGCTGGCGGAGGGACTTGAACCCCCGACCCTCTGATTACAAATCAGATGCTCTACCAGCTGAGCTACGCCAGCGGTCCGCGCCGCCAGAAACCTGACGCGCTCAGACACTTAAACCTGCCCCCGCTTCGGGAACAAAAACAAAAGGTTAGCACAAACGGAAGGCTACGTGCAAACAACTGCTCTCCCGCCTTCCACTTCCCAGCAGTGCTATCATTTGCAATTCTTTATAAATTCTACCCAAATATGACCAGTTGCGCTACTGCTCGGGCCAAAAGTCTAAAACAACGGCGGAACTGGTAAGAACAGCCTATGCGGCGACGAACTCGCCTTACCATTCTGAGCGTCATTCTTGTTGTCGCCGCCCTGGTGGTTCTGGTGGTCCTGCGCAAGCAGGCGCCGCCGGAGCCTGCGCGCCTGCTGCCCGGCGCCGACGCCTTTGCCTACGTGGACCTGAAGTGGGTGCGCCGCCTGGACCGCCTGGGGCAGGTGCCAGCCGTGCCCCACGAGCCCGAATACGACGAATTCATTAAGGAGACCGGATTCCAGTTCGAGCGTGACCTCGATGAAGCTGCTTTCGCGGTGCATTACGCCGGCACGCCTGCGGCGCCCGGCAGCGAGATGCGTTTCACCGAGGTGTTCACCGGGCGCTGGAACTCAAGCCGTGTGGCTGCGTACCTGGGCAAGCTGGCCCATTCCGTGAATGACTACCGCGGGGTGCAGATCTTCGATATTCCGCTGGAGGGACGCACGGTGCGCGTGGCCATGCTGGCGGTAGGCACGGTGGCGGTTTCCAATTCTGATGATCCGCAGGTGATTCGCGGCATCATTGACCGCTCGCGCAAGCTGGCGTCGCCGTTTGGCGGCCCGGCCCTGTTGCGGCGCTACTACCGGCGCCTGCCCTTTGGCAGCCTGGCTTGGGCCATCGTGAACAATCCCGCGCAACTGCCGGGCGGGCAGGTAACCGACGCGCTGCTGCCGCCAGACTACCGGCAACTGATGAGCGGCTCGGTGCTGGTGGCCTCGGTGCGCTTTCTGCGCGCCATCCACATTCGCGCCGACGCTTTCTTCCAGCAGGAGCCGCGCGCCTCGCTAATGGCGGAAAAGCTGGGGGCGCTGCTCACCATTTTTCACGGCCTGCAGCCCACCATTGCCTCCGCCGGGCCGGGCGACAAGGACGTAAAAACTTTTTTCGACAGCTTGAAGATCGCGCAGGACAAAAACCGGGTGACCCTGACCGCGATCGTGCCGCTGGACTTCATCAAGAAGGTATTTGCCGAGCCCCCGCCGGAAATGGTGGCCCCTGCCGCCCAGCCAGAGCCCGCGGCCCAGCCCGCTCCTCCCGCGAAGAAAAAACACCGCCGCCGGTGAACAGTTCCCGGTTCTCAGTTCTCAGTTGCCAATTGGTTTCACGTCTGTGCGGATTCCCGCCATTGGGTTCTTAATTTACAACTCGGCGTTCTCTGCGGTTTTCATTTGCGGAAAGAGGGGGATGACGAGCAGCGCGGAACGCTGAGAACTGGGAACCGAGAACTGAGAACTGCTCTACGACCCGTGCTCTACGCCGAAATCACGGGCCACGGTTATGCGCAGGTATTTGTAGGGGTTCACTGGCACGTCGTTGATGCGCACTTCATAGTGTAGGTGGGGGCCGGTGCTGCGGCCGCTGTCGCCGATGTAGCCGATGACGTCGCCCCGGTGTATTTGCTGCCCGGCCACTACGGCAAAGCTGGAAAGGTGGCCGTAGAGCGTGCTCAAGCCATGGCCATGCTCCAGCATGACGGCGCGGCCATAGCCATTCATGAAGTCGGCGAAAGTCACCTCGCCATCGGCCGGCGCAATTACCGGTTCGCCGTACTCGCAGGAAATATCCACGCCGCGGTGGAAGGCGCCTTCACCGTTGAACGGATCAATGCGTTCGCCGAACGAGCTGGTGATGCGCCCCATCACCGGCCATAGGGCCGGAGCG
>DATEGM010000282.1:0-2979 GCA_035280085.1 Terriglobales bacterium | reverse complement strand
GCCGAGCCAAAAATCGGCCCGCACGCCGTCAAAATTCAGGAACGGGTAGCGGAACTGCTGAAGGTGGCGCCCTCGGCGGTGGGCATTAAAGCCAAAACTCCCGAAGGCATGGGCACGGACAACGCGGCCATCGCGCATGTGGTGGTACTCCTGATCCGGGAAAAACGCGACCAAGACCGCCGCTCCTCCGCAGCCGACGCGGTGCCGCAACCGGAAATTGATCGGGTAGTAAACGACCTGGTCAAAGAGGTGCCGGAGCAATCGAAGGTGGGCGGCAAGGGGAAGCGATAAAGGGCTCTGGGCGCCGCCCGAGCAGGCGTCTGCGGTGATGGCAGGCAGGATGCGGGTTCCCGGGGGACGCTGTTGCAAAAGGCGCGTCCGGCGCGGATTTTCACAGTTGACATTCTCACCTCGCCGGAGCCTAATAGCTCGCACAGGATCCGAGCCGTTTTCGCACAGGCAGTAGTACGTGAACGGCAGGCCTGCTCAGGAGCGAAGATGAACAAAGCCGATTTAATCGATAGAATTGCGGCTGGTTCGCGCATCAACAAGACCCAGGCCGCCTCCGCCATTGACACAATGGTGGACAGCGTAACTGGCGCTCTGCGGAAGGGAGACCGCGTAGCCCTGGTAGGATTCGGCACGTTCTCCGTCTCGCAAAGAAAAGCCCGCAATGGGCGCAACCCGCAAACCGGCGCGGTAATTAAGATTGCCGCCCGCAAAGTGGCTAAATTCACCCCGGGAGCCGAACTCAGGAAAGCGGTCAATAAGAAGTAATACGGGGTCCCTAAAGTGGAGCGGCAGGGGGTCGGCCCTGCCGCTTTTTTATTGTGTATGGGTGAACGGAGCAGCGCAATAAGGCTGCCGAAATAAACATCGTGACGTGATGGACATCACTGACCAAATCCGCGAGTCTGAGTAGAAAATGAAATCCCATGGCGGGTGTTGGAAAAGTCGGCCTGATCATTCTGTTGCTGGTGCTTTGTGCTCCAGCGGCGGCGCGGCACTGCAAGCATTCAGGCAAAGGACAGGCCTTTAGCCTGCCGGAATGGCTCATGAACGTGTGTCACCACACGTCGGGTCCGCGAGGCACCCAGCGCAGGAACTCGCAGCATCCCACCGAGCCGCTGAATGCGGTGGTTGAGCAGGAGAGCCGTCGCGGCTTTCACGGTAACGTCCTTCGCCCGCAAGTTTTCATCCCGGAACCAGTGGCGGCGCTTCCAGCATTTATCTTTCCCGCAGTAAGCATCACCCCAGCTATCCCGGTTTCCGATCCAGCATTCCGCTGTACCTTCCTGATCTGATTCCGCGGCTTTATTCCCCAGGCAAGCGCCAAGGTGGCGCTGCTTCCTTGATCGTTCACATTCGTGCAAGACAACCTACGGAGCAGAACATGAATTCACTCAACCAGAGTGGCAAAAATGCATTGGAGGTAAAACCGAAAGGCATGCGGCGCGCAAAGCTGCTGGAAGGACTTGAGGACATCACGTACCCAATCGAGCGGGAAGCCGGCTCCATCCTGCTTTGCGAAGGCGAATGCGGGGGCATTTTTCTGCTGTGCCGAGGCAAAGCGCGGCTCACCATGTATTCGCGCACGGGCGAAAAATTGGCATTCCGCACGGTGGGCCCGGGTTATCTGCTCGGCCTGCCTGCGAGCATGCGCAACAAGCCTTACAACTTCACGGCTGAGCTGCTACAGGATTCGCAGGTGGCGTTTATTCGCAACCAGGACATTCCCACATTGTTGAGGCGGCGGGGCGATTTGTGCTTCCGCCTGGTGCAGACGCTGAGCCACGAGCTGAGGCGCCTGCAGTTGGCCGCCATCCCGCCCGGACGCCGGGCGCGCCGGGCGGTGCTAAAGGTATTGCACGAGCCGAACGGGTGGCCGGTGAACGGCGCCGAAGTGATCAATTAACCCCAATGCGGAGGAGGCTTGGCGGCATCCGCCGGCCGAGCCTCCTGCTGCCAGCATTAATACCCGGGTCAGGGCACGGCCACCGATTTGGTGGGAACGTTGTACCCGGCCACACGCACCAAGGCCGCCGCGCCGCCGAGTTGTGAAGCCTCATAATGGGCCTCAATGGTGCGCGATTCATGCGGAAACAAGGTAATGTAATTGTCGTCGTAGGTGATAGGCAGGATTTCGTCGCCGTTCTCGCCTTTGGTCACCTCGGCTCGAATGAAAAACGCGATGTGATTGGAGTTGTTGGTGAGCGTGATTCGAGCCGTGCGCTGATCGGCGCCGCTGGCCGCTACTTTTACCGCAAGCGGCGTGGGGGGCATTGAGTTCAGCGCCGTCAGATCCGCCCACTTAACCAGCTTGGTCAGGAATTGGTCGTCGTTGGTGGGCGGCCCCAGATCGTCGTCGGTGGTGGATTGCCAGTAGGCATTTTCGGCCAGCGGCTTGCCATCGGCCGCGGTCAGGTCGCAACGCACGAAATAGGTTGAGCTGAGCCCGGGAAGGCGGGGAATTTCAAGCGCCGGAGTAGAAGAGTAAGCCGGCACGTTTATGTTGGCGGCTTCCTTCACCACCTTGCGGGTTCCATCAACGTTGTAGAAGGAAACGGTGGCTTTCACGTTCTCCAGCGGCTGCCCAGTCTGGTTGACCGCATAGACGTGGGCGGTGGAACGGTCACCGGGAGCGTAGTAATCCCAGACAATGCTCACCGGCTGCAGGCCCTTCTTGGCGCCGAAGTAGCCCCCACCCTGTTTGAAGTAGTAATCGAACAGGTGGCCGAAGAAAGATGGCCAGGGATTGGCCATCATCCAGTGCATCAGCATCTTGCGATTCGACCAGTGGGTAGCGTAGGTCTCGTACTGGGCGCGCACGTCCTCGTAGTAGGCGGCCTGCGCCTTCTTGACTAAATCCTCGAGGTTGTTCGAAGGCCCATAGCGGTGCTCCAGCGCGCGGCGAATGTTGGCCAGGGTGCTGTTACCGTCTTCGTTGCCGCCGGCATGGTAGAACCAGTACTCGTTGGG
>DATEGM010000281.1:0-6929 GCA_035280085.1 Terriglobales bacterium | reverse complement strand
ACGCTGACTAGTTGACCGTCGCTCCTGGTCAGCACCAGCGAGGTCAGAGTCATTTCAAGGGCGACTACACGGTCAGCCGCCGCGTCCCCAATCTTCACCTGTACGGCACTGGACGGCTGTAGAGGTGTCGAACCACGTCCGCAACCCAGGGCCAAGAAGAGCAGCAATGATAAAAGCGTCAACCCGCCAATGCGCCGGTGGTGAGCACACGTTTCTGCAAATTCCATACCAATCCCTCCCCAAACTCTTGCTTGGCGGGCGTCCCGCCGTTCCTCACCTATGAAGACATACGGTACGCGGATTTTGCGGTGATTCCGCGTTGAGCGGAGCGCACGAATGGGCAGGGGCAGGTCCGTTCTGGTGTTCGCATTCAAAAAAGGGCGAGGTGCCAGAAAACTGCGGTCGAGGTGTTGCTGGAAATAGAAATTATCGGATCCGTCGTTGAGAACAGGACTGTGTATGTGTCGGCTTGCCGAACCTCGATAACGTGGCCGCAGGCACTTCGTTTGTCGCGATTTGCGCATTGATTAGGAGGCATGGACGCTTCAAATACATACCATGAGGGTACGTCAAGTCCTTGAGCAACAAAGACTTATCCGCTATTCAACTGACCTCAAGGGGCAGGACACAACCAGCTGCGTGTGCCTCGCTTCTAAGTACGCCGTTCTGCCCGAATGCCACCGGCCCCAGGGCTGATTAAAGTTCTTTATCACCGCGATAAAAACATTCAGTTTGACGGCGCTATTGGCATACCGCAGAATCCGCAAACCAGTGGGGCGCGGATTGGTTCGAGAAATCAGCCGCAGAAATGGCCCGAAATGCAGGAGGATGGATGGCACTCCCGTCAGTAAATATTCCGCAAGCAGCCGGTTTTCATCTGAACTGCGCAAGCTCGGAAGCCGCGCGCCGCGACCTGCCGCCGGAGTTCCTAGAGTTTCTCCTGCCCTTGCACCGCTGGTTTACGCCGCGCCAGCAGCAGCTGATTGAAAACCGTTATCAGGTTTTAACGGAAGCGCATGCCGGACGGCGCCCGCGGCACTTGCCGCCCTCCCCGGCCACCGAAGGGGAGTGGAAAGTCCAATTGCCGCAGTGGTGCGCCGACCAGCGCAACCAGATGACCGGGCCGGCGGATGATGCCGAACTGGTGGTCAAGATGCTCAACTCCGGCGCTCCCGGTGTCATGCTCGACCTGGAAGACTCGACCGTAAACGAATGGGAGCATCAGCGGCTCGGGGTTGAGAATATCCTGCAGGCGCTGCACGGCACGCTCACTTATTTTGACAAGAAGCGCAACCAGGTTGCCGGCATCAAGCCGAGTAAAACCGTGATCTGGGTGCGGCCGCGCGGCCTGCACATCAGCCAGGGCGGCCTGTTTGGCGACGAACTGACCTCAGCTTCGCTGTTCGATGTGGCGCGCGTTTTCTATGGGATGGACCCGGCACAACTGCGGCACCCCCTGGCCATCTACATCCCGAAATCGGAATCGGCCGAGGAAGCGCTGTGGTGGCGCGACCTGTTCCAGGCGCTGGCGGAGACGCGTGATTTGCCGCGCGACTACATCAAGTGCATGGCCCTGGTCGAGTCGCATCCTCTCGCATACCAGATGGAAGAATTCCTGTTCAACCTGCGTGAGCACATCGTCGGATTGAACCTGGGACGCTGGGACTACATGGCGAGCCTCATTCATTTCAACCTGTGCGACCCGGAGTGGGTGCTGCCTGACCGCAATACCATCCCGCATGATGTCTCTTTCTTTCAGCGGGTACGCGAGCTGATGCCGGAAATCTGCCATCGCCGCGGCACTCTCGCCATTGGCGGTATGACCGCCCTTTATCCCAGCCGCGAAGACGCAGAACTGAATACCCGCGCGCTCGCGGTGCTGGAAAAAGACAAGAAGAACGAGGCCAGTTGCCTGATGGATGGAGCCTGGACCGGCCACCCCGATCAGAACCAGATCGCAGTGGACCAGTTCCCGTGTCCCAACCAACTGGAAAAACTGCCCTCGCGCGACCTCAGCCGCGACGAACTGGACCGCGCGGGCATGCTGCGTTGCGGTCAGTTCAACCGCTACGCCGATCTGCGCGCCGTCCCCCGAGGTGTAGGCGCCCGAACTCTGGCTGGCACCCGGGCGGCTGTCCGCACCGTGATCCGCTACCGCAATGGCGTGCTTAACGGCAAAGGCGCGAGCCTGCTCGATGGCTACATGGAGGATCTTGCCACCGACCGCATTTACCGTCTGATGATTGTCCAGCGCATGCGCCACGGCGAAGCCATGGACATTCTCGATGATTCCGGTAATCCCGTGGCGCACACTCCCGAGCTAATCAGCAGACTGTTCGACGAGGAAGTGGAAAAGATTGTGGCCAACCCTGCGCGCGCGGATATCGGCACGCCGGAAACCTTCCGCGAAGCGCGCCGCATTGCGGAAGCCATGATCCTGAATGGTGAATTCAATCCGATTTGAAACATCAGCCCTGCAGTTCCCCGCAGTGTTGCGAGGAAAGGAAGAAAGACGTGACCAAGAACGGGAAGACTGAACCGACCAACAGCCAATGGGCCGGCAAGCGCTGGCAGGGGGTCACTCGCCCCTACACCACCGCGGACGTGGAACGCATCCGCGGCTCAATCAAAATTGACCACACGCTGGCGCGTATGGGCGCGGAGCGGCTTTGGGACCTGCTGCATTCGGAATCCTACGTGGCGGCTTTGGGCGCCATGACGGGCAACCAGGCAATTCAGCAGGTGCGCGCCGGGCTGAAGGCCATCTACGTCAGCGGCTGGCAGGTGGCAGCCGACGCCAACGATGCCGGGCAGATGTATCCCGACCAGAGCTTGTATCCAGTCAACAGTGTGCCCAGCCTGGTGACGCGTATCAACAAGGCTCTGCTGCGGGCCGACCAGGTGCACCATGCCGAGGGCAAGAGCGACGTTTACTGGTTCGCGCCCCTGATTGCGGACGCTGAAGCCGGCTTTGGCGGTACCTTGAATGCCTTTGAGCTGATGAAGGCGATGATTGAGGCGGGCGCGGCCTGCGTACACTTTGAGGACCAGCTTTCGTCGGCTAAGAAGTGCGGCCATCTCGGCGGCAAAGTGCTGGTGTCCACTCCGGAAGCTGTCCAAAAGCTGGTAGCGGCGCGCCTGGCGGCGGACGCCATGAACGTGCCCACGCTGATCATGGCCCGCACCGACGCCAATGCCGCCAACCTGCTCACCAGCGACATTGATGCACGTGACCGCGAGTTCTGCACCGGCGAGCGGACCTCGGAGGGCTTCTTCCGCCTCCGCGGAGGCCTGCACTCAGCCATCGCCCGCGCCCGGGCTTACGCACCCTATGCCGACCTGGTGTGGTGCGAGACCTCAGAGCCCAATCTGCAGGAAGCCCGCATCTTCGCCGAGGCCGTGCTGGGCGAGTTCCCGGGCAAGCTGCTGGCCTACAACTGCTCCCCCTCGTTCAACTGGAAAAAGAAGCTGGACGACGCTACCATCGCCCGTTTCCAGCGAGAGCTGGCGGCCATGGGGTACAAGTTCCAGTTTGTGACCCTGGCCGGCTTCCATGCCCTGAACCTGAGCATGTTTGAACTGGCCCGCGGCTACCGTGAAACAGGCATGACCGCCTACGCCCGTTTGCAGGAAAAGGAATTCAGCCGGGAGCAGCACTACGGCTACGAAGCGGTCAAGCACCAGCGCTTTGTGGGCACGGGGTACTTTGACACGGTGACCCAGGTAATCGCCGGCGGCGCATCCTCCACCCTGGCGCTGGAAGGCTCCACTGAACAGGCGCAGTTCAGCGCTGAGTGGCACGAGGCAAAGAAGCGTGTTGAGGGACCAGATGCCGCCTGCCAGCCCATTTTGGGCGAGTGCCCGGCGGAGGAATTGGTCATACCGAAGCCGGCTTCGGCCCGCGGCAAGCGCCTCGCCTGAGCTTATCCTTCTCTCTCACTTGTCCGGTAAATTGCCGGACTGTCCTGAGGCCACAGGCCTCAGGACTTTTTTATTGACAGTCCGCTGTATGATTGCTCGGCTCCCGTCGTGAGTGCCGCAATCTGCATCTAAGCAACCGGTCCCATGGAACGATATCTCTGCATCCACTGCCACTTTTATCAGCCGCCGCGGGAAAACCCCTGGCTGGAAGCGGTGGAAATCCAGGATTCGGCGTATCCCTACCACGACTGGAACGAGCGCATTGCCGCCGAATGTTATGCGCCCAATTCTGCCGCCCGCATCCTCGACGGCGAAGGCCACATCGTAAAAATCGTTAACAACTACTCACGCATCAGCTTTAATTTTGGACCAACCCTGCTCTCCTGGATGGAAGACAATGCGCCCCATACCTACGCCAAGATACTGGCTGCCGATAAGGAGAGCCAAGAACACTTCTCTGGCCACGGTTCGGCCATAGCCCAGGCCTACAACCACATGATCCTCCCCTTGGCCACACGGCGTGACAAATGCACGCAGGTGCTTTGGGGCATTCGCGATTTCGAGCGCCGTTTTGGACGCTCGCCCGAAGGCATGTGGCTGCCGGAAACCGCTGTAGACATTGAGACGCTGGAGGTGTTGGCCGAACTCGGCATCCGCTTCACCATTCTCGCGCCCCACCAGGCGCGCCAGGTGCGCAAATTGAACGGCCAGCGCTGGCGCAATGTGGAAGGGGCAAAGATTGACCCCTCCCGTTCCTACGTGGCCAATCTTCCCTCGGGGAGGAGCATCAGCCTCTTCTTTTATGATGGCCCCATTTCGCAGGCTGTGGCGTTTGAGCACTTACTGTCCAACGGCGAACACTTCGCTCAGCGGCTGCTCAGCGGCTTTTCTGACGCCCGCCGCTGGCCACAACTCATGCACATCGCCACCGACGGCGAGACCTACGGCCATCATCACCCCCATGGCGACATGGCTCTTGCCTACGCGCTCGATTACATCGAATCGCAGCGCCTGGCGCGCATTACCAACTACGGGGAATACCTGGCCAGACATCCTCCCACACTCGAAGTTGAAATCATCAACAACACTTCCTGGAGCTGCATGCATGGCGTGGAACGCTGGCGCAACGACTGCGGCTGCAACTCCGGGATGAAACCAGGGTGGCGGCAACACTGGCGGGCGCCTCTGCGCCAGGCCCTCGACTGGCTGCGGGACGAACTGGCCGGGCCCTACGAACAGAAGGCGAGCCAGTATCTGAAGGATCCCTGGGCAGCTCGCGATGAGTACGTTCGGGTAATCCTTGACCGGTCCGAGAACGCGCGGCAGGACTTCTTGGCCCGATATCAAACCCGCGACCTCACGGAGGAAGAACAGGTCACCGCCTGGAAGCTGCTGGAGATGGAGCGCCATGCCATGCTCATGTACACCAGCTGCGGCTGGTTCTTTGACGAGCTTTCCGGCATTGAAACCGTGCAGGTCATCATGTACGCCGGCCGGGCTGTACAACTGGCGCAGGAAGCGCTGGGCCAAAACTTCGAAACGGCTTTTCTGGAACGCCTGGCCCAGGCGCACAGCAACGTGGGCAGCTTTGGGGACGGCGCCCGCATTTACGCCACCTGGGTGAAACCGGCGATTCTCGACCTGCCTAAGGTGGCGGCGCATTTCGCGGTCAGTTCGCTGTTCGACCACCACGAAGAACATCCCTCGATTTACTGCTATGACGTTACCGTAAATGACGCCCAGCGCTTCCAGTCCGGCCGTTTCCGAATGGATACGGGACAGGCTCGCATCTGCTCGCGCATTACACAGGAGTGCGGCGCCTTCACCTACGGCGTGCTCCACCTGGGTGGGCACAACATTAATGCGGGAGTGCGGGCGTTCCGGGGTAGCCCGGCATACTTGGAAGCGGTAAAGGAGCTTGCCGAAGCATTTAACCGTGCCGATGTGGCTGAGTCGTTGCGGCTACTGGATAAACACTTCGACGGCGCTCAGTACACCCTGAAGTCGTTGTTCCGAGACGAACAGCGACGCATTGTGGGGCATATTCTGGAATCCACCTTGGCCGAGGTGGAAGCCAATTACCGGCAGGTTTATGAGAGCGATGCGCCGCTGCTGCGTTTTTTGAGCGAACTCCACATGCCACCCCCTAAAGTGCTGCACGCCACGGCCGAGTTTGTGCTCAACAGCAGCCTGCGGCACGCCTTCGAAGCCGACGAACTCGATCTGGGTGCCATTGCGGCGCTGATGGACGCTGCTGCGCGCGACGAAATTACTCTCGACACTGCTGGCCTGAGTTACGTGCTTAAGGGAAGACTGGCAACGCTGAGCGATGTTCTGGCTAGCAGCCCGGCGGAGCCCACGGTCTTTGCTCAATTCGAAGTGGCGGTTCGCCTCGCTCGCTCACTGCCTTTTGAGATAGACCTATGGCACGCCCAGAACGTCTGCTATCGCGTGTTGCAGGACATCTCCGGGCCGAATGACAGCAAGCCAGCCGATCAGGAGTTGCGGCGGCGTTGGCTCACAATAGCGGAGAAACTGAATCTCCAATGCGCGGCGCCGGCGGCCGACGCAGTTCCGCCTCCACCAAAGCCCGTGCCGCAAGCGGCGTGAGCAGGCAGACAGGGCGGCCTTCCCTTGCCTCAAAGTCATTGAAACCTGCGAAACCTTGAAACTTTGAAACTTTCATTTCGGCATTGGTTCACCTTCTCCCCGCTAGCGCTCAATGTCGCCCGCGAGCCGCCTCCACCAGAGCACGGAATATAGCTTGCGAGGCCGGCTCACTCAGAGACCTCTCGGGATGCCACTGCACAGCCAGCACGAAGTGTTCGGGTGAGGCGCCTTCCAGGGCCTCAATCACCCCATCGGGTGCCTTGGCTGCGACTCGCAGCCCTTCGCCAACCCTGGCGGCCGCCTGGTGATGACTGGTATTGACGGTGATCACTGATTCGCCGGCGGGCGGAAGAGCCGATCCGAGAAAATGGGCCAGCAGGGAACCTGGCTCGATCCGG
>DATEGM010000280.1:0-5641 GCA_035280085.1 Terriglobales bacterium | reverse complement strand
CGGATTAACACCGATGTGCACGGATTCAGACAAGAATGGGGAATGTACACGCGCTGACTCTGGTAATACTGCACGCCAGATCCCTCGAGGCTAAAGCCCCTCGGGATGACTCCCGTCGTAGTGCTATTTCTTTATCGGTAGAGACGTTGCTTGCAACGTCTCGTAGATAACAAGTTACGTCTCTACCAGGGCCCAGGCCGATAAAGAGGTGATTGAATCATTGAATTCACTAAAATCATCCATTCAGTGATCGGCGTTTATCCGCGTGAATCCGCGGCGGGAAGTTTCTTAAGCAGGGCGGCCAAGGCGTCCATGGCCAGGTGGCTGGCGTGCAGGGAAGCCGGAGGGAGGGTGCCGGCTGCGGCGACCAGTTGTTCGCGGCGAAGCTGGCGGGCTTCGGCCAGGGTGCGGCCTTTCACCATTTCTGTGAGCAGGGAAGCGCAAGCCATGGAAGGCACGCAGCCCTTGGCGCGAAAGCGAATGTCGGCAATGTGGCCGTCGCTTATTTTGGTGCTGAGGCGCAGGATGTCGCCGCAGGCTGGATTCTCCACCTGCACGCTGGCATCCGCGTCGGGCACTTCGCCGGCATTGCGCGGATGCTCGAAGTGATCCAGCACCTGGGCGGAGTACATGGGGCCATTCTAATCAGCGGACGAAGCGAGTGGTACCGGCGCTTTATGATGCGCGGCCTGGGGCACGAACAGCACCAGAATGCCGCCGGCGGCCATGGCCACCACCATTACCAGCAGCCCGGGGGTGAAGGAGCCGGTGCGCGTATGGAGATACCCCAACGCGTACGGCCCCACGAAGCCGGCGAGGCTGCCCAGGCAGTTGATCATGCCGACCGAGGCGGCGGCGCCCGATTCGCTGAGCAGTTCGGTGGGCATGGCCCAGAACGGCGAGAGCAGAGCAATCACGCTGATCCCCACCAGCGTGAATAGTCCTACCGCCGCGGCGGTTGAAGCATGGAACACAGCTAAGGCCAGCAGCGCGGCCACGCCCAGAAACAATGGCGCCGCCACGTGCCAGCGCCGCTCCAGGGTGCGGTCAGAGTGCCAGCCGTTGAGTTGCAGGGCAAAAAAGCCGGCCAGATAAGGCACCGCGCCGAGTACGCCGACCTTCACATCGGACAATCCCGAAAGCTGCTTCAGCATGGTAGGAAACCAGAACACGAAGCTGTAGAAGCCGATGTACTGCAAAAAATTCACCAGGGTTAGAAGAATCACCGGAGGATAGCGCAGCGCCTGCCAGATGGTGAAAGAACGCACCGTGGATTTGGCGGCTCGCTCCCGCTGCAACTGGCTGCCAATCCAATTGCGCTCCTCGGGCTCAAGCCAGTGGGCATCGCGGGGCCAGTCGGAAAGAAAGAAAAACGTGATGGCGCCGAGAATGACCGCGGGCAGGCCTTCCAGTACGAACAGCCAGCGCCAGCCTTCGGTGTGCAACCAGTGTTGCTCCACGATCCAGCCGGCCAGCGGTGACCCGATCACGAAGGACAGAGGGATAGCGGCCATGAAGTTGCCGGTGGCCTTGGCCCGGTCCTCGCGCACGAACCAGTGGCTGACGTAAACGATGATGCCGGGAAAGAAACCGGCTTCGGCCGCGCCCAGCAGAAAGCGTGCGCCATAGAGCTGGCCGGCGGTGTGCACCGCCGCGGTGAGCACGGTGAACGCGCCCCAAACAATCATGATGGCGGCGATCCAGCGGCGGGCGCTCCAGCGCTCCACCAGCAGCGCGCCGGGAATCTGCAAGCCGAGATAGCCGATAAAGAAAATGCCGGCGCCGATGCCGAAAATCTGGTCGGTGAAATGCAAGTCGCGAATCATCTCCAGCGCGGCGTAGGCCAGGTTGGTGCGGTCCAGGTAATTGGCAATGTAGAGGATGAAGAGAAAGGGAAGCAGGCGGCGGGCAATGCGGTGGCGGGCGCGGTCGGCGATTTTGGCCGCCGAGGAAGCAGCTTGCGCGGGTGAGTTGGAGGACATGGGCGCCCGTCAACGGCTAAATGGGCGCACAGTATACAACGCCGGGAAAGACATTTTTGATCCCAGGTTAGCGCCCAAAACCGGGGCCCGAACCTGGGCCGCCCGTCTGGGCCACCCGTCCCGCGCCACAACGAAGCTATTCGACCGCTATCACCACCAGCGTGGCGTCGTCCTGGGGGCGCCCGTCGCAGTGCTCCAGCACGGCGGAAGTCAGCAGGCCATGCAGGCTCTCGGCGTCGAGCGCGCGGTTAGCTGCGGCCAGGTTCACCAGCCGCTCATCGCCGAATTCCTCGCCTTCCTCGTCGAACGCTTCCACCATGCCATCGGTAAAGAGAACCAGGCGGTCTCCAGAGCGAAGCTCGATAGACTGCTCGCGGTAGCGCCAATCCTGGAAGTAGCCCAGCACGGCATCGTCGCTCTGCGGGCGCAGCACCGTACCATCTTGCCGCACCAGGATGGGCGGGTTGTGGCCGGCATTGCAGTACATCAGGCGGCGGTCTTCCGCCAGCAGGCAGTAAAAGAAGGAAATGAATTTTCCCCCCGGAGCGATCTGGCAGAGGATGCGGTTCAGTTCGGCGCAAACTTCTTCCGGAGCCTGACCGCGGAGGGAGCGCAACATGGCCTGCAGGCTGGACATCATCAGGGCCGCGCCCACACCCTTGCCGGCGATGTCGGCGATGCTGATGGCGGCTTCCCCTTCGCTGGTCTTGCTCACCTCGAAGTAATCGCCGCCCAGAGTTCTGGCCGCGCGCGAGCTGGCGCAAATCTTGTAGCCGGGAAGGTCGGGCATTGGCTGCGCCAGAAAATGCTGCTGCACCTCCTGGGCGTCTGTCATTTCGCGTTTCCAGTCGCCCGCCTGGCGCTGCATTCGCTGATGCTCGCCTATCTGGGTGCGCAAAGCTTCGAGCACGTGCTGGTTGTTCCAGGGCTTCTGGATGAAATCGCGGGCGCCGCGGCGCATGGCTTCAATAGCCAGCTCCATGTTGCCCCACGCGGTCATCACCACCAGTGGCACGTCTTTTTCCAGGTTGCGGATGCGAGTGAGCAGGTCCAGCCCTTCGCGGCCGGAAGTCGTGTCCTGGGTGTAGTTCAGGTCCATGAGCACCAGGTCATAGTCGCGAGCCTGCAGCGCGGAAACCACTTCCGCGGGGCGGGTGACGGCATCCGCCTCGAAGCCTTCCTGCTTCAGCAGCAGGCGCAGCGCTTCCAGAACCATGCCTTGGTCGTCGGCCAGCAGGATTCGCGGTTTGTTGCCGGAAGTCACCGAGCTGTAGTCAACCTGCATATGCTCGCCTCGCACTCGGCTCCCCAGAGAGCACTCCCGGTGCCATTGGTTCTAATCGCGGTAAGCTATTGCAAGATATGGTGAAATTCATGTAGCGGAGAATACTGGCTCGGGTTGCGAGTGTTCGCTATCGAACAGCGTTGTTCGAGCGCGAACAAGAGGAAGTCGCGCTATCGTTTCCCGCCCAGTGCCCAGGGCCGCTTATTCCTGCTGGCGTTGGCGGGCATGCCGGCGCTGGCGCGCACCAGGGTTTCGACCGGAGCCGCCACCATCAGCAGCAGCTGCGCGTGCCCGGGCTTCAGCGCCTCCTGCAGCATGCCCATCTGTTGCGTAGCCCATCCCGAAGGCGGTCTCTGGCCGCGGCTGAGATAGTCCAGGGCCTGCAGCCCGGTTTGGGCACATTCGGAAAGATTACGCGAAAGGGGAGCAACTTCCTTCAGCAGAAATGATTTTTGCAGCAGGGGCTGCAGGCGGGCATCGTTTCCTGCCCATTGGGTGAGCTGTGCATGCAGGCGGGTGTAGACGGGGGGCGAGGCCTTGCCCGCCACTACCTGCTGTACCAATCCGGCGAACTGACGCCCGGTTTCGCTTTCCGGCGGCACCGCATCCACCAGCCGGTTGAGGGGAGTGAGGCTGGTGGCCGGCGTGGCTGCCAGATCTTCGCGCGTGTAGTCCTTCACCGGCTCCACTACGTCCGCCAGCACTTTGAGCGGCGCGATGTCTTCCTGACCGGCCAGGCGGTGCAACATCAGGTAATAGCTGGAGACGTGTTTATTGCCCAGCCATTCCACCCAGGTGCTGATGACGGCCAGGCGCTGGTACATGGACTCCCCGTCATGCAGGCTCGCCGGCGACCACAGTCGCTCGGCAACCACCGCGGCGCGAGGCCACAGCCGGGAATCAAAATTTTCCGGCGAAACATATTCCGACCACAGGCAGGCCTCGCCGCCCAGGATGCGTTGCTGCTCTTGCGGACTCAGCTGGGCCGCATCGCCCGAGAGCGGGTCAACGTCATAGTGCATGATGGCCGGCCACATCAGGTCGAGGTAGTAACCGCTGGAAAGCAGCCCGCGATAACCCTGCTTGGCGGCCTGGGCCAAAGAGGCCTGGCCACGCCAGGACTGAATGACAATGGTGGTGGGCATGTCAGGCCGGAGAATCTCATCCCAGCCGATCATGGTTTTGTGATGTTTGCTGACAAGCTTTTCCAGATGAGAATTAAAGTAAGCCTGCAAGTCGGCATTGTTCTTGATGCCGTGCCCGCGCATGAATTCCTGAATCTTGGCGTTGGCGTCCCACTGCTTGCCATTCACCTCGTCGCCGCCAATATGGAAATAGCGGTCGGGGAAGAGGCCGGCCATTTCGTCCACAAATTTGTCGAGGAACTTGTAGGTGCTCTCGCGGGTGGGGTCCATGGCCGGGTTGTGAATGCCCCAGGTGCGCTCGATCTGATAGGGGCCGGAACCGCTGGACAGTTCGGGGTAACCGACAAACCAGGAGATGCTGTGCCCGGGCATATCGAATTCGGGCACCACGCGAATGCCGCGGTCGGCGGCATAGGTAATCAGGTCGCGAAGGTCATCCTGGGTATAGTACAGGCCATCGGAGCCCTTCTCCTGCAGCTTGGGAAAAGCCTTGCTTTCCACGCGAAAGCCCTGGTCGTCGGAAAGGTGGAGGTGAAGCACGTTCAGCTTCACCGCCTCCATGCCGTCTACGGTGCGCTTGACGGCGCTCATCGGCTCGAAACGGCGGGCCACGTCGAGCATCAAGCCGCGCCAGGGAAAGCGCGGCTGATCATGGATGACCAGGGCCGGCACAGCGAAACCCGCGGGGGTGGGCCGCACCAGCTGCAGAAAGGTCTGCAGAGCATGCATGGCGCCCAGGGTGGTGGGGGATGTGATGCGGGCGCCGGTGGGCGTCACCTGCAGGTCATAGGACTCATCTTCTCCCAGCTCGGGATAATCCTTGCTGGCGTGTTCGGCCGCAATTACCAGGGTGGCGCTGGCGCCATCGCTGGGGTGGGTGTTCAGCGGCATCGCGGTCTGGCGCGAGAGGCGCTGGAGGAAGCGGCCGGCAGCGGCCTGCAGGCGCGCACTTTTCTCCCCGGTAAAGCCAACTGAAAAAGATTGGGTGATGACCAGCTGCCCATTGCCGGCCCGCACGCTTTGCGGCATGGGCATGAGATCCAATTGCGGCTGCGCTTGCATTTCCGGCTGCGCGTCCGTGAGCGACATGAAAGATACCAGCAGGATGAGGACAAGCGTGGGTGTACGCATGCGCAGCGGGCTCTCCAAGATGACGCGGACTGAGCAGGATATAGAAACTACGGTTGTGAGGGCAAGATTACTTTCGCGTACGCCAGAGGCCCGGCGCC
>DATEGM010000279.1:0-2295 GCA_035280085.1 Terriglobales bacterium | reverse complement strand
GGGCACTGGCGTTTCCGCGGCCACCAAAGGCCAGCAAATCGTGCTGCCCTCGGAAACCGTGCTCAATTTCCAATTGCAGGCTCCGCTTTCGGTCATTCCCACTAACGGGGGACCGAACGCCGGCCGGCAACAACTGAACTAACCCGCCGTTTGCAAAGTGGAGACGTGAGGCATCGCGTCTCCACTTTGTCTTTTGCAGCCCCGGCAGGCTGTAAGAATTTTGCCTACACAGTACGCCCTCCCGCCATCTCGGTTCCTGGTTGGTTACTAAAGTTCTCTGGCGGCCACCTTACTTCTCCCATAACATTCCAATGTCCAGGCTCCCCAACAATCTTCATGAATTCCCTGCTGGATAAGCTGCCGACCATCCTGGTGCTGTGCGTGTTGCTGGGTATCTTCGTGTCCCTGCGCAAGCACGCTCCCTCGCGCACCGTGCGGCTGTGGATTGTGGGCTGGGCGCTGATTCTGGCGCACTTCATCGCTCAGGCCTTTGAGACGGCGCCCGGCTGGAGAGGGCAACTGTGGGGCGTAGTGGACCTGGCCGGCCTGGAGCTTTCAGGACTGGTCTTCGTGGCCTCGACCTGGAAGACAGTCTTCGAAAACCGCCGCTTCCTGGGCATTTTCTTTCTGCTGATGACCCCGGCAGTGCTGCTGCATGCGGTGCTCGCGGGGATTCCTCTGGAAGTGCGTTGGCTTTACATTGCCACGCTGCTGGTCATCTTTTTCGGCTCTACAGCCTTTCTGCTGAGCGTGCGCAGGCCGCTGCCGCGTTTTGGACAAGGCGTAGCCATTTTCCTGCTGGCCATCGGTTGCTGGTCGGTCCACGATGCCTGGCGAGGCAACTATGACACTGGCACTCTGGCGGTTCTCGCCTTGGGTTTCCTGTTTGCGGGCGTGAATTTCTACCGCATCTACCGTCGCCGTTCCCCTGGCGTGACCAGCACGGCGCTGGGCTTCCTGTTCTGGGGGGCAGTTTTTCCCGTGGGCGCGCTTACCGACCACTTTCTGCCGCACGTAGCCATCAACCCCGAAATCTGGAACGTGCCCAAGTATTTTGTGGCCTTCGGCATGATTCTGACCCTGCTGGAGGATAAGTCGCTTTCGCTGCTGGAAGTGAACGCGCGCGAGCACCAGGCGAACCGGCAACTCCAGTTCTTTTCTCAGATTACTTCGCGGCTGCTCACCGGCGCCGACCCGCGGCTGATGTGCGCCGAGGTGGCGCGCGTGATTACGCAGTTCAGCAACTTCCGGCGGGTGGCCATCAACTGGGAAAACGATGAAGGCAAACTGGAAGTTGCCGGCGAGAGCGGCTTGACGCCGGACGCCAGCCGCGAACTGCAGGAGAAGGTGCAACGATGGACTGCCAACGACATCGCCGAGGTCTGCTCTCTGGGGCGGCCCATCGGCTCGAGTTCGGTTCTGGTGAAGTATCGCGATTTGGCCAAATTCAACCCGGTGCGCAGCGTGGAGCAGTTCGAACCTAACCCAATCTGGGAGAACGGCGACGAAGTCTTTATTCCATTGCGTTCCTCTAATGGCCGCTGCCTGGGATGCATTTCTCTGGACGATCCCCGGGATGTAAACCGGGTCACGCCCGACGAAATGTCGAAAATCGAGCTGTTGGCGGCCGATCTGTCGGCTTCGTTCGAGAACGCCGTGCTGCAGCGGCAACTGATCCGCTCGGAGAAGCTGGCAGCGATTGGCAAGCTGGTTTCCGGCGTGGCCCACGAACTGAACAATCCCCTAACCTCAATTTCGGGTTTTTCCGAATTATTGCTGGAAGAGGTGCAGCATGAGGGCGCGCGCAGCAAGCTGGAAAAAATCAGCCAGGAGAGCCGGCGCATGCAGCGCATTATTGACAATCTGCTGCGCTTCGCCCGGGGCAAGGCGCTCCATCAGGCGCCGTTGGACCTGCAGGCGGTGCTGCGCGAGGCGATGGCACTATTGGAATACAAGCTGCGCAGCGAGCGCATCGAAGTGCGCACCAGCATTGAGCCGGCGCTTCCGCGCATTGTGGGCGATGAAGGGCAGATGAAGCAGGTTTTCGTCAACCTGCTGGGCAATGCCATGGACGCCATGGACGGGGCTTCCGAGCGGCGCATCAGCATCGAGATGTTTGTTCGGCACAGCCATGTGGTGATCCGCTTTGCCGACTCCGGCAAAGGCTTCGGCGACCTCAACCGGGCATTTGACCCGTTCTACACGACCAAACCGGTGGGGAAAGGCCCCGGCCTGGGGCTGAGCATCTGTTACGGGCTGATCAAAGAGCACGGCGGCGAAATCCGCGCAGAAAAT
>DATEGM010000278.1:0-8256 GCA_035280085.1 Terriglobales bacterium | reverse complement strand
GACGCTACCCACTTCGCGCCTACACAAGTGCGCGGCTTTCCTCTGTATAGTGAAGGCCATGGCTCCTAAGTCACGCAAGAGCAGGCAAGCACGGGTGCTGCATTCCAAAATAGTTTTCCGCGGACCGGTGTTTTACGTCACTTCCGAGCGAGTGCGGGAACCGGGCGGAATTGTGGCCCGCCGTGACCTGGTTCGCCATCCTGGCTCGGTCGTCATCCTGGCCGTTGACGACTCGCGCCGCCAACTCCGGGTGCTGCTGGCCCGGCAATATCGCTACGCGGCTGGTCAATCCCTATGGGAACTGCCGGCGGGGCGCATTGACCATGGCGAGGCTCCTCTCGCCGCCGCCAAGCGCGAGCTCCTGGAGGAGACCGGCTACAGCGCGCGGCGCTGGAAGCGGGCCCTCTTCTTCTACTCCAGTCCCGGGTTCCTCGATGAAACCATGGCCGTTTACCTGGCTACCGGGTTGGTGCCCGGGCAGGCTCAGCCGGAAGACGACGAAGTTATCAGCAAACGCCTGTTCCCCTTCTCGGCTGCGTTGAAGATGGTAGAAAGCGGGCGCATTCAGGACGGCAAAACCATCGCGGGCGTGCTGTGGTTGCAGGCGGTACATTCCTCTGGCCGCCGTAAGTAGTGGTTTGTATGTACTAAGTTGACAATAAAGGTTCAAAGTCCCAAAATGGGAAGTAGCCTTAAACAGGATCACTTTCCACGTTCCAGTGCAGCAGATGGGCAGTACGATGACCCTCCTACTTCGAACTCGGGGCGCGGTGGCCCTGCCTTAGGGTTGCGTGCTTGGGCGCGCAGATGCCTAGTTCGGAGGAAGAGGTAAGTGTCTCGTATCAAAGGAACAGTTAAATGGTTCAATAACGCCAAAGGCTTCGGGTTCATCGGTCGCGACGACGGACCGGACGTCTTCGTTCATTACAGCGCCATCAATTCTGAGGGCTACAAAAGCCTGCAGGAAGGTGACTTAGTCGAGTTTGAAATTGTGCAAGGTCAAAAGGGGCCTCAGGCCGGCGACGTCATCAAAATCTGAAGTCATTGCTTAGCTCGAACAAAACCCAGCCGAGGGCTGGGTTTTGTTTTTTCGGCCCCGTTTGCACCCTGCACGAGGGCTACAATTCTGCTTGGCCCAGGTTGTATAACGCCACATGGATAACAAGGCCATAGCCGGAATCCTGTATGAAACCGCCGACTTGATGGAAATCAACGGCGATGATTCCTTCCGCATCCGTTCTTACCGCAACGCCGCGGAAGCCATTGAGGGTCTGCCCCAGAGCGTTGAGCAGCTGGTCTGCGAGCCCAAGAAGCTGCTGGAGGTGCCCGGCATTGGCAAGAGCATGGCGGAGAAGCTGCAGGAAATCTGCAAACAGGGCAAGCTCTCGCTGCATACGCAACTGCTGGAGAAGTATCACCCTTCCATGCTGGAACTGCTGAAAATCCAGGGCCTGGGGCCCAAGACCATCGCCCTCATCTGGAGCGCCTACAAGGTTTCCGACCTGGCCGGAGTGGAGAAGCTGGCCCGCGAAGGCAAGCTGCACGAATTGCCCCGCATGGGCGAAAAGCAGGAACAGAAGATCCTGAAGGCGATTGAGGACTACCGCCGCATAGCCGGGCGGTATTGCCTGGATGAGGCCGACAAAATAGCCGAGAAGCTGGCGGCACATCTCGCTGGGCTTCCGGGAGTGGAGAAAATCACGCCCGCAGGCTCGCTGCGCCGCGGTCGCGAAACGGTAGGCGACCTGGACATCCTGTTGACTGGCCAATGCTGCGCCAATGCGGAGCAGCGCGAAGCAGTGATCGAGAAGATCGTCCACTTTCCCGGCATTCGCGACGTGATCGGGCAGGGCGAGAACAAGGTGAGCTTCCGCCTGCGCAGCGGCATGCAGGTGGACGTGCGCCTGCTGCCGCCGGAGTCCTTCGGCGCCGCCATGCAGTACTTTACCGGCTCCAAATCGCACAACGTGGCCCTGCGCCAGCGGGCGTTGAAGATGGGCTATACGCTGAGCGAATACGGGCTGCATGAGCTCCCGCCCGACGCCGACAAAACTGGAGCTAACGGAGGCCCGCCGGAGGGCAAGCGCGTGGCGGGCAAGACGGAAGAGGAAATCTACGCCAGGCTTAAGCTGGACTATATTCCTCCCGAGCTGCGCGAAAACTGCGGGGAGATCGAGGCTGCCGCCGAGCATCGCCTGCCGCAGCTAGTTGCGGTGGATGATCTGCAGGGCGACGTGCACATGCACACGGTGGAAACTGATGGAAAATGTACTATCGAGGAGATGGCGGAAGCCGCCCGCGCCCGCGGCTACAAGTACATGGCCATCACCGACCACTCGAAGAACCTGGCCTTCGCCAACGGATTGGATGACGAGCGCGCCCTGAAGCACATTGAAAAAATCCGCAAGGCTGATGAGCAGATCAAGGGCATAAAAATTTTTGCCGGCATCGAGGTAGATATTCTGGCCGACGGCGACCTGGACCTCTCCGACTCCGTGCTGAAAGAGATGGACCTGGTCATAGCCAGCGTACACTCCGCCTTTAACCAGGACGCGCCCAAGATGACGGAGCGCCTGCTGCGGGCGGTCAATAATCCGCACGTTTCCATCATCGGTCACCCTACGGGGCGCATCCTGCTGCGCCGCGACGCTTACCCTTTCGACATGGAGAAGGTGCTCAGTACGGCGGCGCAGAACAAAGTGGCCATGGAACTGAACGCCTATCCCGACCGCCTCGACCTCAACGACCGCCATTTACGGATGGCTAAGGAACGCGGGGTGAGAGTAGTAATCAACACTGACGCCCACCACACCTCGCACATGGAGAAGATCCGATACGGGGTGCTGCAGGCGCGGCGGGCATGGCTAGCACCCGGGGATGTGCTCAACACCATGTCGGTGGAGAAATTTGCTCGGGCCATGAAGCGGGCCTGAACACGGCTAAATAATTCGGCATCTCAGGAGTAGTCATGGACGACCAGAAGCCAGGCCCACAGCCGCCAGTTCCCTCCTCCAACCAGCCGGGAGCCGCAGCGCCTCCGCGCCAGCCGGGCGCGGCAACGGCCGCTCCCTCTGCCCGACCCACAGGTCCGGCGGGTGCAGTCCCCACGCCCCGACCGCCGGCCGCAACGCAGCCGTATGACATTCCCACGCTGGGCGAAGAATTCGACAAAGCCAAGTGGACATTGCCGCCGGCGCAGATCGTAGCCATTGCCATCGCGGGGGTGGCTATCGTGCTGGCCATCGTGATGTACGTCGCGCGCTACAAGCCGGTTTCCGCCGGCAGCCTGGGCGACGTCGCTTCCGTGGAGTTGGCCGACCACAACAGCGTGCTGGTGGCGATCAACGTGACTGTGCGCAACATCGGACAGAAACCATTGTGGATTCATGAAATGGGGGCGGAGGTGGAGACGGACAAAGGCAAGTTCACTGATCACGCCGCCAGCGCCATTGATTTTGACCGCTACTACCAGGCCTATCCCACGCTCAAGCAAAAATCATTGCCCGCCCTGACGCCGGAGATGAAGATCGCCCCCGGCGGCGAACAGAAAGGCACCATCATCGTCAGCTTCCCCGTGAATGAGGACACCTTCAACAAACGCAAATCGCTGAGCGTGACGGTGGAGCCCTACGACCAGCGCCCGCTCGTGATCAGTAGCAGCACAGGGGCTGGGAAGTAATTCGCGGGCGAGGATGTCCCCGCCACAACACCAACAACAGGTCCTTCGTTGCGCTCATCGCGCAGGTTCGACTCGCGCTGCCGCAGGATGACAAAGTTTGGTAGAGGAGCGGGGGGCGGCGTCATTAACATCGTGAGCTTCGCGCTTGCCCTGGACCGGTCGAAGCCCCGTCACCAGACGGTTCGCCACAAATTCCCAGATTTTACTCAAACCTCGAAGGCAACCTGACGTCTAAAGGGGTGTTTTGCCTCGCAGGCCGTTCGATAGCGGGCAGCGGAGTTTCGCATCAGGGAGAGGGTTTCGAATGAAAAAGACACAAGTCGTATTGCTGTCGGCAGCGCTCATGGTCGCCGCCTCCGCCCTGGCGCAGGGTGCAGCCAACAGCGCAGGCGCACCCGCGGCCCAGGCGCAGCCCTCACAGGCAGCCCCCACGCTTGCTTCAACCCTGGACCGGCAGATCAGCGCGGTGGAAAAGGAAGTCACGGAAGCCGCAGAAGCCATGCCGGAAAACAAATTCAACTTCTCTCCGGAGAGCCTGAACATTCCGGGCGATGACTACCAGGGCGTGCGCACCTTTGCCCAGCAGGTGAAGCACATTGCGGCCTCCAACTTTGCCATATGGCGGCCGTTGACCGGCGATACCTTTCCCAAAGACTTTTTGGGGGGAAACGGCCCGGAAAGCATTAAGACCAAAGCCGAAATCCTAAAGTTCCTGAAAGATTCCTTCGCGCTGGGGCACAAGGCCGCGGCTACCTTGACAGCGGAAAACATGTTGCAGCCGCCGGGACAGAGCAAGTCGCCTCGAATCTCCCTGGCTACGTTTGCCGTGGCCCATGCCTTCAATCACTACGGACAGATGGTGGAGTATTTGCGCATGAACGGGATTGTTCCACCGGCCAGCCGGGGAAGCTCGAACTGAGAACCACATCACAAGCAACCCTGCTCTTGCCATTTCGATTGCCGGCGCAGTTCGAGCCCCCCTATCCCTGGTGTAGAATCGGCGCTGCCTTGGCTGGTCGGAGCCCGCTCAAAGACTGCCCACCTTCAGGAGGCTTGATCTGGTCGGCCGTACACTCTCGCACTATCGGGTCAGCGCCCCTCTTGGCGCGGGTGGAATGGGCGAGGTTTACCGCGCCACTGACGCCAAGCTGGGCCGCGAGGTGGCGCTTAAGATTCTGCCTGCGGACATGGCCCGCGATCAGGAGCGGCTAGCCCGTTTCCAGCGTGAAGCTCGCACCGTAGCCGCACTTAATCACCCTAACATCATCACGCTATTCTCGGTGGAAGAGGATGAGGGGGTTCACTTCCTCACCATGGAACTGGTGGAAGGGCAGCCGCTCGAGCGGCTGATTCCTGCCGGCGGCCTCCCACTGGAGCGAATTGTGGAGATTGCCTGCGCGCTGGCCGAAGCACTTGCCGCCGCGCATGAGAGAGGCATTTTGCATCGCGACCTTAAACCCGCCAATGTGATGGTGACGAATGAAGGCCGGGTCAAGGTGCTCGATTTTGGCCTGGCGAAAGATGTGCAAGCCGAAAGCGCAAACGGCGCCACACTGACGTCGGCAGGACAGACCCAAGCCGGCATGGTGATGGGGACGCCGGCCTACATGTCTCCCGAACAGGTCTCGGCGCGGACGCTCGACCACCGCACTGACATTTTCTCGCTGGGGGTCGTACTGTACGAGATGGCCACGGGGCGCCGGCCGTTCGAAGGAACTTCCTCGGCAGAGTTAATGTCGGCAATCCTGCGCGACACGCCATCGTACGTCAGCGATGTGCGGGCGGACCTGCCGGCGGATCTGGCACGAATCATCCGGCGCTGCCTGGAGAAGGACCCGCGCCAGCGAATACAGACCGCACGCGAGGTCGGCAAGGAGTTGAGCGAGCTGCCACAGTCGGCCCCCGTGACGCCGGCGAAAACGTCCTTGCCTGCGTCGCGTCCCGCGGCCAAGCGCGATTCGGCCGCCGCCCGCGCCGAAGAGGGATTCTGGGTAGCGGTTTTGCCATTCAAGTACAGCGGCAGTAATGCCGACCTTATCGCCGTGGCCGAGGGGCTGACCGAGGACGTTGTCACCGGGCTGTGCCGCTTTTCTTACCTCAAAGTGATCTCGCGCAGCCTGACCGCGCGCTACACTAACGAAACCGTTGACCTGCGCGATGTTGCCCAGGAGCTGGGCGCGCGTTACGTGATGGAAGGAAGCCTGCGCCAGGCGGGCACGAAGATTCGCATCGCCGCGCAACTGGTGGATGCCAGCTCAGCCGCGAGCCTGTGGGCAGAAACTTACGACCGGCTCTTTCGCCCGGATGCGGTTTTCGAGCTGGCGGATGATGTTGTGCCTCGCATCGTCTCCACCGTTGCCGACACCCAAGGGTTTTTGCCGCACAGCATGACCGAGGCGCTTCGCAACCGCGATCCCGAAACGTTCACGCCTTACGAAGCTCTGCTCCGCAGCTTCGGTCATCACCAACGTCTCACCGCGGAGGAACATGCGGTGGCAAGAGCTGCCCTGGAACGCGCTGTGCAGCACCCACCCGTGCGTGGTGACTGCTGGGCCATGCTTTCCTGGCTGTACCGTGAAGAATACACGCACGGCTTCAACCTGCGGCCAGACCCGCTCGGCCGAGCACTGGCAGCGGCTCGCCGGGCCGTTGATGCGGCTCCCTCCAACCACCTGGCTCATGCCGCCCTGGCCGCGGTTTTGTTTTTCCTCCATGAACTGGGGGCTTTTCGCGCTTCCGCAGAGCGATCGCTAACCCTCAATTCGATGGATGGACTGACGCACGCCTATCTTGGATTTCAAATCGCCTACTCCGGCGACTGGGAGCGCGGTTGTGCCCTGGCGGAAAGCGCCATGCAGCTCAATCCTCATCATCCCGGCTGGTACTGGTTTCCGCTTATCTTGAATGCGTACCGCCAGCGCAACTACCGGCGCGCGCTGGATTTGGCTCTCAAGGTCAACATGCCTGGCTTTTGGCGCACGCAGCTTATGCTCGCCGTATCTAACGCTCAACTTGGCGAGTTGGAGGCGGCAAGAAATGCGGTTCGCGAACTGCTGACCATCCGGCCGGACTTCCCCGTGATTGCGCGCGACGAACTGAAGAAGTGGTGGGATGCTGAGCTCATCGAGCAGCTGCTCGAGGGACTGCGCAAAGCTGGACTGGAGATCAGCGGCGAGCAGAACGCCCTGCAGCAAGCCTGCAACTAAAAGGTCGCCCGGAACATCCGCCGACCGTGCACCACCCGTTCCGATAAAAGAACAGTGAAATTCGGTTAACGATGGTAGAGGAAGAAATAGACGAGGGCAGCGATTACCATCAAGATCAGAAAAAGAAGGAACACCCTCCAGGTATCGCTCCGTTCTGGAGTGATGGGCGCATTGCTGATAGTGCCGCCCATGCTGGCGGCGTCTTGATTACTGACTTCGCCTGGTGCGGCATTGCTGGCAACGGGTCCGCCGCTGGGGAGCGGGCTTCTGGGCAGGAGATCCCTTCCCACACCCAGACTGAACGAGCGCGAGCCTCCCTTCACGGTGAACGTCTTTCGGTCTACGAAAACTTTTACGTCGCCGTTGGCGCCCTGACTCTCAAGCGCCTGCCTGAGTTCGGGTGAAAACTTTTCCGCCAGGCCGATGATCTTCTCCGCAAAATGACTTTCGATCTGTTCCTGCGTGCCCTCCACCGGCTGGGTACCGGGGTCGGCGGAATGAAGGGCGAAGCCGCCTCCGGGCTTGCTCTCGATATGAAAGCTGAACTTGCTTTCCTGGCCTTGCAGCGGCAGCTTCAGGCCGGGAAAACGCTCCGAAAGGCCGGCCATGATAGTTGCCTGAATCTTCTGCTGCAGCTCTTCCCGCGTGGGCGCTTCCAGCACCGGCGCATTGGGGTCGCTGGCGTGCGCGATAAATCCGCCTTCGGGCTTGGGCGCAATGGCATAAGTAAACTGCGTGATTAGGCGCTTGATCTCCATGTGGCGCGATTGTAGCGCGGCCTGAGTTGTCAGGCCTGATTACTTTCGGGGGTGCCCTCTGTGGCGCAAGGCAGCCATCTTCCTTCCTCGCTTGACACGGCGGTAGCCCCAGTATTGAATTTCTCCTCTTGATTCCTTCTGCCGAGGCCGCCATGTCCAATCCCAGCCTCACCGGAAAAGACTTTTTCACTATTGATCCCGCGCGCTGCGCGCTGATTGTCATTGACATGCAGAATGCCTTCGTTGCCGAAGGCGCTCCCTTTGAGACGCCGGGGGCGCGCGAGATGATTCCGCGGCTTGAGCGCCTGATCCGCTGCGCCCGCGAGCGGCAAATACCAATTGTGTGGACGCAGTCGGACCATCGCCCGCCCTACGGCGGCCTGATGCTGCGCAAGTTCCCGGCGATCGCCAAAGAGCATGTGCTGTGGCAAGGGGAGCCGAGCTTTGAGATGTACCCGAACATGATTCAGCCTGAAGGCCCGCTCGAGTACCGCATCGTCAAACACAAGTTCGACGCCTTCTTCGAGACTGACCTCGACGCAATTCTGCGCTTTCACCGTGTAGACACGGTAATCATCACGGGCACCGCTACCAACGCGTGCTGCGAGTCCAC